>JAJRUR010000221.1 GCA_024277695.1 Bacteroidota bacterium
ATTAAAGCACCGCGTCATCGGGAGGCTCTTTGGGCCGGACTTTCGGATGATTTATTGGATATCATTGCTACAGACCATGCACCACACACGTGGGCAGAAAAACAAAATCCTTATACGCAAGCTCCTTCAGGCCTCCCTTTAGTGCAGCACGCATTGGATTTGATGTTAGATGCACATCATAAGGGGCAGATTTCTTTGGAAAGGATGGTGCATAAAATGTGCCATGCACCGGCTATATGTTTTAACATCAAAGGTAGGGGATATATCCGTGAGGGTTACTTTGCTGATTTGGTAGTTGTAGATCCAAAAAACCCTTGGCGTGTAGAGCGCTCCAACTTGGCGTATAAATGCGGTTGGTCTCCCTTGGAGGGAATGCAATTTGCTTCCAAAGTAGTAGCTACCATAGTAAATGGAAAAATAGTGTATTCTTCAGAATCCTCTAAGGAAATACTTCCGGGCAATGGTGCCAGACTACTCTTTGAAAGAGATTCCGGATAATATCTTTGCTGATAAAAATCTATGCATAGCATTTCGGTGGAGAATAGATAAAAGTAGAGTGGATAGAATTGCTAAGAATTTAGAAGCAATGTATATTTCTGCCAATAATCAAATATAACTCGCATCACAAGGCAGCTTATTTCTAGCAATTAAAAATAGACACATGAGTAAGTTAAACGAGCTCCTGTGTATGTAATTTAGATGGTCAATAGAGTATAGCTCAAAAAAAAACCGCTGCAAATATTATTGCAGCGGATTTTTTATTAAAAACATCTAATTAGAAATAAA
The DNA here is from genome assembly GCA_024277695.1 of Bacteroidota bacterium. Taxonomy (GTDB): domain Bacteria; phylum Bacteroidota; class Bacteroidia; order Chitinophagales; family Saprospiraceae; genus JAJRUR01. The sequence continues at coordinate 787 of JAJRUR010000221.1, forward strand.
AACTATTTCTTTTTGGCCGGTCTTCCTCTACGCTTAGCGGGTGCTTTGGCGGTAGTTTTTTTAGCAGCAGCGGTTTTGGCTTTAGCCGGTCTTCCTCTACGTTTAGCGGGTGCTTTGGCGGTAGTTTTTTTGGCAGCAGCGGTTTTAGCTTTGGCCGGTCTTCCTCTACGCTTAGCGGGTGCTTTGGCGGTAGTTTTTTTTGCGGGTTTTTTAGCAGCTTTTTTAGCCTCGGCTTTTTTAGCTTTTTCAAGTTGTGCTTCTAAAGATTTTAGTTCTTTAGCGCAGGCTTTTGCATTTGCCTGGATTTCTTTTGCCTTGCTTTTACAAGCGGCAATTTGTCCTTTGACGTAATGTACGTTTAATGATAATGATGTTCTTGCCATAATTAAATTTGTTAAATAATGGTGCAAATATAAATATATATATTATAATATAGCAAAATATGTGTTTTAAATGATATTTTTTAACATTTAGATTAAAAAGTATTGATTTTAGCCCATATTTTATCAACAAAATCCAAATGCGTTGGCTTTAATAGGCACATTCTGATGACGGTAAGTTGGTCATTGTCCTGTATGGTATTATTGCGCAAAGCATTATCCAATTTGTTGATGTGGATAGAGTTGAGCGCCAAATGGATATTTTTTAAGGCGAGTGTATTAAAAAGGGATATATTTTTTTCGGACATCCATCGGATACTTTTCTCCGTGCAAGTAAAATTAATAATATCTAGTTCCGGAGATAGAATATTTTCAAATTGATCAGACTGTTCGATTAATTTGTACAAATACAAGGCTGCTGATCTGCTTTTAGAGAGCATATTAGAAAATTTTCCATTTGGGATTAAAGGCAAGAGTTGCATAGTCGCCCAAAGAGCTACTGCAGCTGCACCGGGACGCGAACATTCGAGGCTTATTTCTCCTAAGTGGAGTTGATCTGACGAAAAATAAGTATAAGGAGAATCGTGTTTATAGTATTTTCCCAGTTGCTCATCTTTGATCAGTATGCATCCGCATCCGTAAGGTTGTAAGCCATGTTTATGGGGATCGATTACGATCGAATCTACTTGGGCGAGGTGCTGAAAATTGGTTTTGGTTTGTACGTCTAGATTGGAAACCAGTTTGAAATATCCGCCATAAGCGGCATCGGCATGTATTCTAAAACCGTATTTTTGTTTTAAATGGATGAGTTCTTCCAAGGGGTCAACACTTCCCGTGCCGGTTGAGCCCATATTAGCTATGAGTGTAGCGATTTTATTTTTTTTGGCGAGTTCTTCTACGATATTGAGGTCGATTCGGAACCGTTGGTCTGTAGGGATAGTTTTATAATTTAGTTTTAGCACGGAACAAATACGATCATGTGTATAGTGGCATGCATCTGAGCCTATGATGTATTTGTCGGGGTTTATTTTGCCCGAGAGCCAAAGTGCTTCTAAATTAGCCATAGTACCCCCACCTGTGAGATGTCCTATTCCGCTTTTCCAACCGAAATATTTTTTGAACGACCGGATGATTTCTTTTTCCATTTTGGAGCTAGCTATACCTCCGTCTAGTGCGTGATTATTTGGATTGATCCACATAGAGAGTTGATAGGCCAGCATAGCGATGGGATGAGGGGGTTTGATCATTTGGCCGGCATAGCTAGGATGAAAGTAAGGGTAATTTTCTGTCATTCGCTCGGTGACTTGCGCCATGATGGATTGGATCTGCTCCCAATCCTCGGGTTCTTGGTAGTATCTATCTAAATCCGAAAAAGCTTCGAAGAGTCGGTGTTTATTTTTTTTTAGTATGTCGAAATACAGGATATTTTGTTCTTCATCAAGGAGTTTATTTTCCATAAATAATTATTTGAGATACTAAAATTAAGAAAATTTTCAATAATAAAATACATCTCATCCTAATAAACTAGTCATCCCGAGGAGAAGCCGGGTATGTCACTCTAGAGCCATGTAATAAGTGTCAGCTATTTGCGTCAGTAGTTGATCGTGGTATGGTCGTCTCCTGCTCAAACCGTCAATGCCAGGAGGCACGACGGACCAATCCCTCACTCCACCACCACTTTCTCTGTCCACC
>JAJRUR010000013.1 GCA_024277695.1 Bacteroidota bacterium
GGAGCACTAGACCATTATGTAGCTGTCGTAAAGCCGGGTAGAATTATGTTCGAACTCTCAGGTGTCAGCTCCGCAGTAGCACACGAAGCACTTCGCTTAGCCGCTCAAAAATTACCCGTAGCTACCAAAGTCGTTGTGAGTAGAGACTATGACGGAGAATAACCTAGCTAACGTTTAAAATAATTAGAAAAAAAGAAGATTATGGCTTCAGAAAGATATAAAGAAATACAAGCACTAAGTATCGACGAGCTCAAAGTAGAACTCGCCGAAAGTCTTAAAAAATATCAAGACTTAAAATTTGATCATGTCCTCTCAGGTATCGAAAATCCACTCAGTATCAGAGTGCACCGCAGAGACATAGCACGTTTAAAAACCGAATTGACTCAGAGACAAAAACATACAGTTGAGTCCTAACAAGCGAATAAGATAATAATGGAGGAACAAAAAGTAACAAATCGCAAACAACTGGTCGGAGTAGTGTCCAGTAATAAAATGGAAAAATCGATCACCGTAAAGGTAGAGCGACAAATTCGCCACCCCAAATACGGTAAATTTGTCAAAAAAACAAAGAAATTTATGGCACATGACCCAAATAACGAATGTGGCATTGGAGACACAGTAAAGATCGAAGAGTTTCGCCCATTGAGTAGAAAAAAAAGATGGCAACTGATCGAAGTCATCGAAAAAGCAAAATAATTGGATAACCGGATAAGTATTTAGATTATGATACAACAAGAATCAAGACTAAAAGTAGCAGATAATAGCGGCGCCAAAGAAGTACTTTGTATAAAAGTACTCGGCGGATCTAAAAGACGCTATGCTTCCGTAGGCGACAAAATCGTCGTCACCGTAAAAGATGCCAGCCCGGGTGGAGTCAAGAAAGGTCTTGTTTCGCCGGCTGTTATAGTCCGCACAAAAAAAGAAATCAGAAGAAAAGATGGAAGCTATATCCGATTTGATGATAATGCTGTAGTCCTCCTCACCGCCAACGACGAACCTAGAGGTACCCGTATCTTTGGACCCGTAGCCCGCGAACTCAGAGAGAAAGACTATATGCGTATTGTTTCACTAGCACCCGAAGTGCTTTAAGAACTCTATGAATAATGGCAAGAACTAAAAAAAATACATCCCATAAAGGAAAATTGATCCTAAAAAAAGGAGATAAGGTCATCGTGATCTCAGGAGAACATAAAGGTAGTACCGGTGAAGTCCTCGAAGTGAATAGAAATACCTACAGAGCCACCGTAGATCAAGTAAACCTAGTCAAAAAACACCAAAAACCCTCCGGAGAAAATCCCGGCGGTATCATCGATATTCCGGCATCTATCCATATGTCCAATCTCGCTCTTCTGGATCCATCTACTGACGGACCCACTAGAATAGGACGTAAAATCATCGATGGCAAACTACAACGTTACAGTAAAAAATCAGGCGAAATAATCTAACAAAATGGCTATTCCTACTTATAAAAAACTATACCGCGAAGAAATCGTGCCCAAACTCAAAGAAGAAATGGGCTACAAATCGATCATGGAAGTCCCAAAATTACTCAAAATCTGTGTAAATCAAGGACTCGGATCAGCAACGCAAGACAAAAAAGTCATCGAACGTGGCGTAGAAGAACTCACATTGATCACAGGCCAAAAAGCTGTGGCTACTACTGCCAAAAAATCAGTGTCAAACTTCAAACTCCGCGAGGGAATGCTCATCGGCTGTCGAGTTACCTTGAGAGGAGACAATATGTACGACTTTATGGAACGACTCATCAAAGTCGCACTCCCTAGAGTCAGAGACTTTAGAGGCATAAAAGATAAAAGTTTCGATGGCAGAGGTAACTATTCACTCGGCATCACAGAACAAATTATATTTCCGGAAATCAATATCGATAAAATATCCGGCATCCAAGGCATGGATATTACTTTTGTCACTTCCGCCAAAACAGATGCAGAAGGATATGCCCTACTCAAAGCTTTCGGAATGCCTTTTAAAAATATGAACAACAACTAATTAATATGTCAAAAAAATCCATCATCGCTCGGCAAGTAAAAAGAGAAAAAATGGTCGCAAAATATGCCGCCAAAAGAGCTCAATACCTTAAAGAAGGTAACTATGAAGCCCTGGACAAATTACCAAAAAATGCTTCTCCCGTTCGGCTCAAAAATAGATGCCAACTCACAGGAAGACCCAAAGGCTATATGCGCAAATTTGGTATCTGTAGAAATCAATTTAGAGATCTAGCCCTACAAGGTATGATCCCGGGTATCACCAAGGCAAGTTGGTAATATGGATGATATAATAATAATAAAAGAAATTTAGTAATACCATAAAGTTATACATATGTTGACAGATCCGATAGCTGATTATTTGTGCCGCCTGAGAAATGCTCAGATGGCAGGTCATCGCATGGTCGAAATACCTTCTTCTAAAATGAAGAAAAAAATGACTGAAATCCTTAAAGATCAAGGATTTATCCGACAGTACAAGTTCGATGATGCGGCGGGCAAACAAGGAACAATCAAAATAGCACTCAAATACAATCCAACCAACAATACACCGGTAATACGTGCTATGGGACGTATCAGCAAACCCGGATTAAGAAAATTTATGAAAGCGGATGAACTACCTCGAATCAATAGTGGTTTAGGTATAGCTATCGTCTCCACTTCCAGAGGAGTGATGACCGACAAAGAAGCTAGAAAAATCAATGTAGGTGGCGAAGTGCTCTGTTATATTTATTAGAAGAAAACTAAATAAAAACTTATGTCAAGAATTGGAAAAGCTCCTATCGATTTACCGCAAGGTGTAGAAGTCAATCTGGACGAAAAAAAAGCTGTAGTCACTGTCAAAGGACCCAAAGGCGAATTGACACGTGCCATTCATCCCGGATTCAATTTCGAAATCAAGGATGGAACACTCGAACTATTCAGACCCTCTGAACAACAAAGACATAAAGCACTGCACGGCTTATATCGATCATTGATCAATAATATGGTCGTAGGTGTCAGCGAAGGATTCGTAAAAGAACTCGAACTACACGGAGTAGGGTATAGAGCAAGTAATAAAGGAAATCTCCTGGAACTGGCTCTCGGTTACTCGCACCCCATTATGTTCTATATACCCGACGAAGTCCAACTGGAAACTATTGCTGAAAAAGGTAAACCCCCTACAATCGTTCTTAAAAGCATAGACAAAGAACTCATCGGGCAGATATCAGCAAAAATTAGATCCTTCAGAAAACCTGAACCATACAAAGGAAAAGGTATCCGATTCAAAGGTGAAGAAATTAGACGTAAAGCCGGTAAAGTGGCCGGGGCATAATCTGTCAAAAAAAATAGTACAAAAATGAGTAAAGTAATAAGAAGAAAAAGAATCCATTATCGTGTCCGAAAACGCATTAATGGAACTGCCCAAAGACCTAGACTGTCTGTCCATAGAAGCAATAGAGAAATATATTGCCAGTTGATCGATGATGTCCATGGATTTACTTTGGCATCTGCCTCTTCAGTAGGCATTTCTGCAGAGAACAGAATAGAACAAGCCAAACAAGTAGGCAAACTCATCGCACAAAAAGCCCTAGATCAAAACATAAACACTGTCATATTTGATCGTAGCGGATACTTATATCACGGAAGGGTGAAGGCACTGGCAGAAGGAGCAAGAGAAGGTAAACTATCATTTTAAAAAAAAACAATCATAATCTGATGTCCAAAACAAGAACAGATAATCGAGTAAAAGCTACTGATACCGAACTCAAAGACAAGTTGGTGAGCCTAAATCGTGTAGCCAAAGTCACCAAAGGTGGACGTACATTTAGTTTTGCTGCCATCGTAGTAGTCGGTGATGGAAACGGAACCGTAGGCCACGGACTGGGTAAAGCACGGGAAGTCACCGGCGCAATAGCCAAAGCCGTAGATGTAGCCAAAAAGAACCTGATAAAAGTTCCTATCTATAAAGGTACCATCCCACACGAACAAAAAGGAAAATATGGCGCAGGAAAAGTACTCATTAAACCAGCTTCTGATGGTACAGGAGTTATAGCCGGTGGAGCTATGCGCGCAGTCTTAGAAGCAGCAGGCGTACATAATGTATTGGCCAAATCTCAAGGATCATCCAATCCACATAACGTGGTAAAAGCTACAATGGATGCTCTCCAAAAATTGAGATCTCCCATGCAGATCGCTAAGGAAAGAGGTATCAGTTTGGACAAACTATTTAACGGATAAATAAATAATAAAAAATCGCTCACATCAACACCATACTGAACGAATTTTTTAATAATCTAGCAAGGATATGAAAAAGATCAAATTGACGCAGACAAAAAGTGCCATAGGCAAAACAGCTAGACAAAAAGCTACGATCAAAGCTCTTGGACTCGGAAAAATAAACAAAACGGTTGAGCATAACGCCACGCCACAAATATTGGGCATGGTCAAAAAAGTTAGCCATTTGATTAAAATAGAAGAAAACTAAAATTAATTTCTCGATATGGAATTACATAATCTATCTCCCGCACCGGGATCCATCAAAAAGCGAAAACGCATAGGACGTGGTCAAGGATCTGGCTATGGAGGCACCTCCACCAGAGGACACAAAGGAGCCAAATCGCGATCCGGTTATAGCAAAAAAAGAAACTACGAAGGTGGTCAGACTCCACTCCAAATGCGTCTGCCCAAGCGAGGTTTTAAGAACTTTAACCGTACGGAATATGTCGTCTTTAACCTAGATAGACTCCAAGCGATTTCTGAAAAATATAGCACAGATACGATCGATCTGGATTTCTTGCGCAATAACAAAATCGTCAAAAAATCTGATCTGGTCAAAATCCTCGCACACGGAGAACTGACAAAAAAACTAAATGTAACCGCTCATAAGTGCTCGGCCAAAGCCGAAGAAGCTATTAAAGCAGCTAGCGGTACCATTACTTTAATACCTTAAATCATCTCCCCGGATATGAAAAAATTAATCGAGACTCTAAAAAATATTTGGCACATCAAAGAATTGCGCGAACGCATCATCTATACACTGATCATGCTCGCTATTTTTCGATGGGGATCCTATGTCATCTTGCCGGGGATAGATGCAGACGCCCTCGCCGCTTCTACTTCACAAAATTCTAACGACCTACTCGGTCTGCTCAATATGTTTACCGGTGGAGCATTTAATAATGCCGCCATCTTCGCACTGGGCATCATGCCCTATATCACCGCATCCATTATCATTCAACTTTTAGGATTTGCAGTGCCTTACTTCCAGCGACTACAACAAAAAGAAGGAGAGTCCGGCAGACGTAAACTGACACAAATCACCCGATGGCTCACCGTCTTGATTACACTCGTCCAAGGTGGTACTTACCTCAAATACCTCTACGGACTCAATGGTGCCGTATCCGGTCAAATCCCGGCAGGAGTATTTTGGTTTTCTAATATTATTATCCTCTCAGCAGGTACCATCTTCGCGATGTGGCTCGGTGAACGCATCACCGACAAAGGTATCGGCAATGGAGTGTCTCTATTGATCACCATCGGTATTATCGCAGCACTGCCTCAATCTTTTATCTTCGAAGGTCAGTCACAACAAGCACTCATCTTCGTCATAGAACTAGCAATCTTCTTCTTGGTCATCGTAGCTACTGTCGCTATAGTCCAAGCAGTCAGAAGAATACCAATCCAATTTGCCAAGCGCATGGTCGGACGATCAAGCGGACACATACCACTCGCAGGCAAAAGAGACTATATCCCCATCAAAGTTAACGCAGCTGGAGTCATGCCCATCATCTTCGCCCAAGCTATAATGTTCCTACCGGCTACCGTCGCCCAATTCGTAGCCGGACCCAATTCGGATATCAGCGCCAACCCCATATTACAACAATTAGTAAATCCCTTCTCGCTCATATCTTCAATCTTCGCTTTTATATTGGTTGTCGTCTTTACATATGTTTATACTGCACTCATGGTAAATCCCCAACAATATGCCGAATATCTCAAAAGACAAAATGCCTTCATCCCGGGTATAAAACCAGGTAAAGCTACCGCCGAATTTATCGATGTAGTTACTACACGCGTCACTCTACCGGGATCTATCTTTTTAGGCCTCATTACCATCCTTCCGGCAATCGCTGTAGCTTTCGGGGTCAACCAAGGCTTCGCTATATTTTTCGGCGGAACATCGCTCTTGATTATAGTAGCTGTTATCTTGGATACACTACAACAAATCGAAAGCTACCTACTCATGCGTAAATATGACGGCCTCGTCAAATCCGGTCGTATCAAAGGAAGAAGTGGAGGAGGTATGCAACCAATAGGAGCCTCGATGTAAACTGATGGCAAAAGGTTCTATTATCTATAAAACACAGGAAGAAATCGAACTGATCAGAGCATCTTGCCTACTGGTATGTAAAACCCTTGCCGAAATCGCCTCCATGCTAAAACCCGGCATCATCGACTCCGATCTGGACAAACGCGCAGAAGAATTTATCCTTGACCACCACGCTAAACCCGGTTTCAAAGGCTATGGAGGCTTTCCAGCTACACTGTGTATGTCCATCAATGCAGAAGTAGTCCACGGCATTCCATCAAATAGAATACTCCAAGACGGTGACGTCATATCCATTGATTGCGGAGTATATATGAATAGCTTTTACGGAGATGCTGCATATACATTCGCCCTCGGTGATGTAGCCGAAGATACTATGAATCTCCTGCGGGTAACCAAAGAAAGCTTGTATCTAGGGATCCAACAAGCATATCACGGCAAGCGTATCGGTGATATCTCAGCTGCTATCCAAAATCACTGCCAAAGAAAACACAAGTTTGGTGTCGTACGAGAGCTCGTAGGACATGGCGTAGGTAGAAATCTGCACGAAAGCCCCGAAGTTCCTAATTTCGGAAGATCAGGACGAGGACCTATACTCAAAGAAGGACTAGTCATCGCCATCGAACCTATGATCAATCTTGGGACCCGACGCGTCAAGCAGTCCAAGGACGGATGGACGATCATCACCCGAGACAATAAACCCTCAGCACACTACGAACATACCATCGCCGTAGGAAAACACAAAGCGGATATCCTTTCAGATCATCAAATAATCGAACAAACTATAAAAAATAACAAAAATCTTAGGAAAATCTCGATAAATTGTTAGATATTTGCACTCCGAAATTTATATATGGCTAAACAACCGGTAATAAAACAAGATGGATACATCGAAGAGGCACTCTCCAACGCAATGTTTAGAGTGCGTCTCGAAAATGACCATCTCATCACAGCTACCATTTCTGGCAAAATGCGTATGTATTACATCCGTATCTTGCCCGGCGATAAAGTAGCCGTCGAAATGTCACCTTATGACCTGACACGAGGACGAATTACTTACCGCTATAAATAGCTGTTTTTATAGACTATTAATAACTTATGACTTATGAAAGTAAGAGCATCTATCAAAAAACGATCCGCAGATTGCAAAATCGTTAGACGTAAAGGAAGACTTTATGTCATCAATAAGAAAAATCCAAGATTCAAACAAAGACAAGGATAAATTATGGCACGTATTGCAGGTATAGATATACCCCGAAACAAAAGAGGAGTCATCGGACTCACTTACATCTATGGTATAGGCCCCACCAGGGCAAAAGAAATTCTCACGACTTGCGGAATCGATGAAGATATCAAAGTGCGTGATTGGACAGACGATAATGTGATGTCCATCGCCAAACTCATCCAAGACGACTATCGTGTAGAAGGAGAACTCCGATCTCAAGTACAGCTCAATATCAAGCGCCTCATGGATATAGCCAGCTATCGTGGTATCCGACACCGTAAAGGCCTCCCCGTAAGAGGACAGCGTACTCAGACTAACGCTCGCACACGTAAGGGAAAGAAAAAAACCGTAGCAAACAAAAAAATAGCAACTAAATAATCAAGGTCCAATATCATGGCAAAAGGAAAGACAAAAAAGAGAAAAGTTATTGTACAGCCGGAGGGCTTTGCATATATAAAGGCATCTTTTAATAATATCATCATTACATTGACCAATCGACAAGGTCAGGTGATCTCTTGGAGCTCCGCCGGCAAATCCGGCTTCAGAGGATCCAAAAAAAATACACCCTACGCCGCTCAGATCGCAGCAACTGATGCCGCCCAAAAAGCATTGGATGCTGGACTAAGACACGTCGAAGTGATCGTAAAAGGACCGGGATCAGGCAGAGAATCTGCCATCCGAGCCATCAACAATGTCGGTATCCGAGTCACCAAAATACGTGATATTACACCCATCCCTCATAATGGCTGTAGACCACCAAAACGAAGAAGAGTCTAATCCCCCAGCATTCAATAATACTATAAAATCAATCATATATAATGGCGAGATATACAGGACCCACAACCAAAAAAGCACGTGCCTTCGGCGAAGCCATCTTTGGCCTAGACAAAAGCTTCGAACGTAAAAAATACCCGCCGGGACAACATGGCAATAAACGACGACGTCAAAAATCTGACTACGGCAAACAGCTCATGGAAAAACAAAAAGCCAAATATACCTATGGCGTCCTAGAACGACAATTTAGAAATATATTTAAAAAAGCTTCCGCCAAAGGTGGAGTAACCGGCGAAGTACTCTTTCAGTTACTCGAAGCACGACTAGACAATGTCGTCTATCGATTGGGTATAGCTCCAACTAGAAGAGCAGCTCGACAACTCGTCAATCACAAACATATCCTCGTCAATGGAGTCCTAACCAATATCCCCTCTTATACTTGCAAACCGGGGGACATCATCAGCGTACGAAATAAATCGCAAAACCTCGAAGCTGTCCATACTTCCGTCTCTTCTAAGTCCGAAGTCCGTAACTTTGACTGGCTTGAGTGGAACCCCGAGAGACTCGAAGGCAAATTTATCGAATACCCCGATCGAGAAAAAATACC
>JAJRUR010000222.1 GCA_024277695.1 Bacteroidota bacterium
AAACTTTGGTTAGAACAAAGATACAACTCTCCGTACACAGGAAAAGTAATACCCTTAAGCAAATTGTTTACTACGGATTATCAAATCGAGCATATCATACCACAATCGCGATATTTTGATGATTCGATGAGCAATAAGGTGATCTGTGAGAGCTATGTCAACGAGGATAAAGGAAATAAAACGGCTTATGAGTATATGCATGAAAAGGGTGGAAGTATTGTCCACAAGCACAAGCTATTGACCTTTGATGACTATATACATCACTGTAACAAGTATTTTAAAAATAATCATACAAAACTAAAGAATCTATTGGCAAAGGAAATTCCCGAAGGATTTATCAACCGACAACTCAATGATAGTCGATATATAGCCAAATTCGTGAAAAGTCTATTGGGCAATATTGTACGCCAAGACAATGAAAAGGAGAGTACACCAAAAAACATGATACCGGTTACCGGTGCCATTACTAGCAGATTAAAACAAGACTGGGGTCTAAATGAAAAATGGAACGCCCTGATTTTGCCTAGATTTGTACGCCTAAATAGATTGACAGGAACTTCTGATTTTACTACGACGAATACCCAGGGAATCACTATACCGACCGTTCCCGATGCACTAAAAAAGGGTTTTAATAAAAAAAGAATAGATCACCGACATCATGCCTTAGATGCTTTGGTGATAGCCTGTTGCACCCGCAAGCACATTCAATATATCAATAGTTTGAACAACAATAAAATTAAATATGCTCTACAAGCATCCTTAATGGTCAAAAATAAGCATGGTGCCTATACCAGGCATTTTGCATTACCATGGAATAGCTTTCCGAAGGATGCTCTAGATGCACTGGAGCGACTCATTGTTTCTTTCAAACAAAACCTGCGTGTAATCAATCGTACCAATAATAAATATTGGAAATATGTCCAGCAAAAAGATGGAAAATATAAAAAGCAGTTGGTAATACAAGAGGGTAAAAATTTTGCCATACGAAAACCAATGCACAAAGAGACTGTTTCCGGAAAACTCCTAGAGAGTGCCGGTAAAGGTAAGATATATACAGCTGTAAGAACTGCACTTTCTGATATAAAAAACAGAAAGCATTGGGGAAAAATTACGGATTCGGGGATTCAACAAATTCTAGATAGACATATAAAAAACTATATCGATAGCAGCGGCAAAGAGAGTTTTGAACAAGCATTTAGCCCTGAGGGTATAGAAGAGTTGAACAAAAATATCGTAGCGCTGAACAAGGGTAAATTTCACCAACCGATATACAAAGTTCGGTTAAAGGAAGAGGGATCCAAATTTCCTATTTCGCAGCAGAGTGCATTTAATAAGGACAAAAAATATGTAGAAGCCGCTCAAGGTACCAATCTCTATTTTGGCATTTATCTCAATGAAAATGGAGAACGCAAATACGAGACCGTACCATTACATAAAGTCATCGAACACCAAAAGCAACAGGCGCAAGAAGGAATACCCTTAAAAAACCAAACTCCCATACCTATAAACATGCATAAAGGTACTCTGCTCTTTACGCTTTCTCCCAATGACTTGGTCTATGTCCCGACAGATGAGGAGATATGTGCACCGGAGTCGGTAGATTTTAGTATGCTTACTAAAGAACAAATGAGTAGAGTATATAAATTTACAGATTGTAGTCAAATAAAGGCAAAATTCGTTCCTTTTTATAATTCTATTCCAATATTTAACTATAATAAAACAAGGCAACAGAAGTTAGGTATAAAATATCCTATACAAAATGAATTTGGAGTTGGAAGTCAAGGGTCAAAAAATGAAAAGTCATTTGAGGGTAAAATGATTAAATCCCGCTGTTGGAAACTGAAAGTAGATCGTCTGGGTAACATAACCCAAGTTATAAAGAATCCTGATGTACCATTTTCTGAGGATAGTCCAAATATTGCACGCGATCCGGATTCCGTTTATTCTCTGCATAGTTCTAAGGACTTTGACACGTTTGCTCAAAAAGAGGATGGAGCTATCCGTCAATATATGGAGGAAAATACCGTATCCGATAGATTTCGCCAATTTGTCCTATTGATCCGCAAATCTTTTGCAGGTCGCTATCCTAATAGACAGCCCCTGAGGTTGACTATTGTAAAAAGTGGCTATTGATGAATATACTTTTTGAAGAACATCAAGAAATCTTGGAGTATTTTATCCGGTATAATGTGGATTTTTTGCTCATCGGTGGTTATGCAGTCAATTATTACGGCTATATGCGCACTACCGGCGATATGGACCTTTGGATACGCCCTTCTGAAGACAATAAAATCAAAGTGTTGTCCGCACTAGAAGACCTGGGCGTGGACCCAAGCGATGTGAAATTATTGGCAAAGCAAGACTTTACTAAGCGGTTGATTTTTTCTGTAGGTACTCCTCCTGTCAAAGTAGATTTTATTACCCATGTCCATTTGGTCAAATTTTCTGATGCTTTTGAGCAAAGTCATCTTATAGATATGGATGGTTTGAGCTTTCGGATTGTAAGATATCACGATTTGATTACTATGAAGATCAATACCGGTCGGATAAAGGACAAAGCTGATATCGAGCATCTTCAACGGATCAATAAGGGAAAAAACAAAAAATAGCACGGTTTTTGCCATTATTATGAAGTAAAAGGTCATGCTATGATCAAAAAGACCCTTTATTTCGCCAATCCGACCTATCTCAAGCTTCAAAACAAGCAGCTCCATATTCATGTCAAAACTCCGGTGCGCGAAACAAAGGTTTCTCGTGCCATGGAAGACATCGGCATGGTCATCCTGGACAATCCCCGAATTACTATCACGCACAATGCCATCAAAGCCCTGCAGCACAATAATGTAGCGATAATCAGCTGTGATGATAAACGCATGCCACACAGTATTATGCTACCTATGGAGGGACATACGCTACAAAGTGAACGCATGCGTGTACAAATCACTGCTTCGATTCCGCTCAAAAAAAATCTATGGCAGCAGACGGTTATCGCCAAGATCAACAACCAAATACGTGTACTCGAGGCACTCGATAAGCCTGTCAAAAGGCTCTATGTACTCAAAAAAAATGTAAGCAGTGGAGATAGCGAAAACCGAGAAGGCCAGGCAGCTGCTTACTACTGGAAGACATTGATACCTGGTTTTGTACGTGATCGCTATGGCGAAGTACCCAATAATCTGCTCAACTACGGTTATGCCATCTTACGTTCGATGGTAGCTAGAGCCGTAGTATCTTCGGGGCTACATCCTACCTTTGGGATATATCACCATAATAAGTACAATGCCTACTGTCTTGCAGATGATCTGATGGAACCCTTCCGGCCCTTTGTAGATTTGTTGGTCTATCAGATGTATATACACGACCAAATCGATACATTTTTGAGTACTACCAGCAAACAAAAACTTCTGGCACTCTGTGCGATGGACGGTCTTTTCGGAAGGCGCAAAAGTCCTATTATGGTTGGAATGTCACAGACCAGTTCCTCACTATATCAGTGCTATGCCGGCAAAAAAAGAAAAATCGTCTATCCCCAAGTCATTACATCGAATTATGTCACTCAACCGTCTTAGCCAATATCGCATTATGTGGATTTTTGTACTGTTCGATATGCCTACAGAAACCAAAAGAGACCGCAAAGAAGCAGGACTTTTTAGGAAAAAATTGCTCATGGATGGATTTAATATGTTCCAATTTTCCATTTATATCCGTCACTGTACGAGTCGAGAAAATGCCAAAGTACACGAACAACGCGTCAAAAACATGCTTCCGCCAAAAGGAAAGGTGAGTATATTGACCTTGACGGATAAGCAATTCGGGATGATGACGATGTATTACGGTAGAAAAGAAAAAAAACCACCCAAACAAGGGGTCCAACTCGAATTATTCTAATAATCGCATATCCTAAAGACATTCTTAACGTGCTGAATCACAGCAACATGTACAGGGTACGCTGTGATTCCTCACGTCAAAAATACAAATTGCAAGCTAATCACAACGCTATTTCTCGTATCTTAGCCTTGTCTTTTGCTGTGATTCCTCACGTCAAAAATACAAATTGCAAGCTAATCACAACTACTAATTGCTAATACAGATGCTACACGCTGCTGTGATTCCTCACGTCAAAAATAC
>JAJRUR010000223.1 GCA_024277695.1 Bacteroidota bacterium
AATATCATTTCAAGAGGTTTTGATGCATCAGATGTTATTTACTTAATTATGCCGGACCGGTTTTCTAATGCTGATCCGTCCAATGATTCTGTAGCTGATATGTCCGATAAGCCGGATCGAACTAATCCGACGGGTCGCCATGGAGGAGATATCGATGGCGTGATTTCGCAATTGGACTATCTTGAAGATTTAGGTGTGACTACTCTTTGGCTGACACCGGTATTGGAGGACAACGTAGCCGAATGCTCCTATCACGGTTATGCGATAAGCGATTATTATAAAATTGATCCGAGACTTGGTAGCAATATGGATTACAAGCTATTGGCAGATTCTTTGCGTGTTAGAGGTATGAAATTGATCAAAGATGTAGTCACCAATCACTGTTCTTCATCACATTGGTGGATGGATGATTTGCCTTTTCCTGATTGGATCCATCAATTTCCAAAATTCCAACGATCCAATTATCGGATGACAACCCAAATGGATCCATATCGATCAGAAATGGATTGGATGCGTTGCGAAAAAGGATGGTTTGACACAACCATGCCTGATCTAAATCAGTCCAATCCACATTTAATTAGATATCTCGTCCAAAACACAATTTGGTGGATTGAGTTTGCCGGTCTTGCCGGTCTTCGTGTAGATACATACTCCTACAATGATAAGGGAGGTATTGCTTACTGGACGAAGTGCATAATGGATCAATATCCTAATATTAATATTGTAGGCGAGGTATGGATGAATAGTGCCGCGGACATAGCTTATTGGCAGACAGGAAGCAGGCTGTCAGGGGGCTTTGATACAGGGCTTCCCGCACTTATGGATTTTGAGTTGATGCGTGCTTTATCAAAAGCGATAAATGAGGACGAACAGGGATGGGACAATGGTATGGTGAGGATATACAATTCTCTAGCACAGGATTACCTATATTCCGATCCGGCAAATTTGGTCATCTTTGGAGAAAATCATGATACAGACCGTTTAATTTATCAACTTGGCGGCGATATGGCAAAGTACAAGATGGCTATGACATTATTGTGTACTACCAGAGGTATTCCTCAGATCTACTATGGGACGGAAGTCGGTATGGATGGCAAAAAAAGTTTTGGTGATGGTGATCTGCGAAAGGACTTTATTGGTGGATGGACACAGGATGATCGTTCGGCATTTAGAGAAGACCAAAGGACCCGAAAAGAAGATAGTATTTTTAATTTTACGCGCAAATTATTGAAATGGAGAAAAGACAAAAATATCATCCATCAAGGGCAGTTACTTCATTTTGTACCCCAACAAAATGTATATGTATATTTTAGATTTTTAAATAGAACCGATGATATCGTCATGGTCATTCTGAACAATAGTGGTAAATTCCAAAAGCTTTCTCCGGACATATATGATGAAATATTGCTCGGCAGAAGATGGGGTTATGAAGTTTTGTCTGACCGATCCATTGACTTAAGTACTTTGTATCTATCTCCCAAAACCCCATATATTATTGAATTGTCAAAAAATCGCTAAAAAATGAGCAAGGTAAATCAAAAACCCAACTTATCATTTTGGGATATCTGGAATATGAGTTTTGGGTTTTTGGGCATTCAATTTGGATTTGCACTTCAGGGAGGATTTATGTCTAGAATCTTTCAGACACTAGGAGCTACACCAGATGAGATTCCGGGATTGTGGCTTGCCGCTCCGATTACAGGGCTGATTGTCCAGCCTATTGTCGGATATATGAGTGACCGTACTTGGAGCCCGCGTTGGGGCAGGAGAAAACCGTATTTTTTGATAGGAGCTATTTTTAGTTCTCTTGCTCTATTTATTATGCCATATTCTTCTGCACTGTGGATGGCTGCAGGTTTGCTTTGGATCTTGGACGCTTCGATCAATATAAGTATGGAACCATTTAGGGCTTTGGTAGCGGATAAACTCAATGATGCACAGAGATCATATGGATTTGTTGTACAGACATTGATTATAGGAATCGGTACTTGGGTCGCTAGTAATCTGCCTTGGTTTATCACCAAAGTCGGTATTAAAAATACTGCATTGCCGGGAGTCCTACCTCCCTCGTTGAAGTGGGCATTTGGAATCGGAGCATTTGTATTCCTTACTTCAGTACTCTATACCGTTTTCAAAACCAAAGAATATCCTCCGGAGGACATAGACGCATTTCGTCGAGAAAAAGAAAATGGCAGATTTTGGAAAGAATTGATAAAAAATATTTTGAGCATGCCCTCTATTATGAAAAAACTGGGTATCGTTCAGTTTTTTTCTTGGTTTGCCTTTTTTACAATGTGGAGCATGGCTACTCCGGCTCTTACAGCTCATGTTTTTGAAGCTCCTATTCCATCTTCGGATATACAGTTGGGCTCTGATGCTTATCTAATTGCCAACCAAGCTTATCAAGATGCTGCTAATGCCGTAGGATCGTACATGGGTATTTATGGACTTTCATCCATGGTGTTCGCTTTGCTGTTGACTATTTATACTGCTAAAAAACCCATAAATAGAAAGTGGATTCACATTGCGTCTTTGTTTGGAGGATCTATCGGATTTCTTATTATGTCCATTATTCCGGGACCATCATGGCTGAGTTTATCTTTTATTTTGATCGGTTTTGCTTGGGGTAGCATCTTATCTATGCCTTATGCGATGCTTTCGAGTGCCATAGATCCCTCTAAAATGGGTGTCTATATGGGTATATTTAATATGTTCATTGTTATTCCACAAATTATTGCGGCGTTGGGAGCAGTTAATGTATTGTATCATCTATTGGGTGATCAAGTTATCCATGCAATGACGCTCGCCGGAATAAGCCTCTTCATAGCGAGTATATCCAATTTTTTGATCACTGACCGTCAAGTCACTATGGATAGGATGATAGAAACATAAAGTTTATATAGTTGCTTTATAACCATTGATTAGCTCAAAGACCCAACCATTCTGTTTTAATTCTAGATACTTGTCCAAATCAAAGGCATATAGTTTGCCCGGCCTATGGGGCACATCGGACTGATACTCATCCAGATCTGTAAGTAAGTCCATATTTAATATCTTTTTACGAAAATTTCTTTTGTCTATAGGGTGGTCAAGGATAGACTCATACAGTTTTTGTAATTCTCTTAGCGTAAATTTTTTGGGCAACAATGCAAATCCAATAGGTTCTTCTCGTATTTTTTTTTGCAATACTTTTATAGCAGATCTTAAAATAGTATTATGATCAAAGGCCAAATCAGGAATATTTGATATCGAGTGCCAATGTGCTTCATTTTTAAGACTTTCTTCTTGGAGCTGGTAGTCTTGGATTTTTATCAAGGCATAATATCCGATCGTAATGACTCTACCCATAGGATGTCTGGATACATCTCCAAATGTTTTGAATTGTTTTAAAAACATATCAGATAGCCCTGTCCTATATGTCAAAATTCTTTGTGCCGCTTCATCTAGCCCTTCATCCGTTGTAAGCATATCTCCAATCAAAGACCATTTTCCCTCATAAGGCTTCATCTTACTTCTGATGAGCAATACTTTTAATTCATTTTCGTCAAAGCCAAAAACAATACAATCTATCGATAAGGCAAAATTAAAATAACTGCCTATGGATTTGATAAAATGATCCGTATTATATCTCATTATGCTTTTTAGCTTGTCCAAGGTGTTTTTAATTTGAGTGTATAAGTATAGTTCACTACATTAATGCATTACAAATATATAATGGTTATTTTTAAATCATAACAAAAAAAACAAATGCGCATGGTTTTACTATATCTGCTTGGTACTCCAAATTTTATAACCCCAAGGTGGAAAACTCCATTTGCTTTCATCTAGATATTTTTTGAGATCGTTTCCATCGGACAATATCAAAAAAAGTTTACTATTAAATGGAGTATCAATAGTCGTCGTGACTTCAGTATCTCCAAGGTTGAGTGCAACTACCACAATATCTTGACCGACTTGCCGATAATATACATACATCGATTTGGTTTTAGCTTTTGTTGATAAGCTAACAACTTTTCCGCCTTTTATTCCATTAGCCAGTGCTTTGTTGGTATGCTTTAATGTTAGTAATTTTTTGTAGAATAAAACTTTGGAAGTATCCATCCATGAGATTGTATCCTTTTCAAAAAATTTTAGCCTCTTGCTTAGATTTGCTTCTTGTCCGCCATAAATTAAAGGCATACCCTGAATGGTAAATGCCAAAACAGCCAAGGCATCTCCTGCTTTGCCCATTCTCTCCTCAATAGTGCCATTCCATGAATTTTCGTCGTGATTCGTAATAAAATTTAGTCGATAATCTTGGGGTTTATATCGTTTTGACTCATTCCGCATAAAGGTATCAATGGATGCTGCTGTCCTTTTTCTTTGAGCGATTTGATTCATGAGGTGATGAAATCCCCATCCATATGTCATATGAAATCCAGCCTCGTGTAACTTGGGGTCATCCCACTCCGCTAGCATAAATACATGTTTGACGGATTGGAGTTTTGCATTATTAGATTTCCAAAAATCATTCGGTACCCACCCGGCAACGTCACAACGATAGCCGTCAATGTCATATTTTTTGATCCAGTACAACATCGCATCGGTCATCGCATCTCTCAGTTCTTGATTGGAATAATCCAGATCGGCTACATCAGTCCAATCTGTACCGGCAGGATATGTGATCTGTCCTAAGGAATCTTTTGTGTACCATTCGGGATTGGTCTTTGTCCAGTTATTGTCAAAAGAACTATGATTCGGTACCCAATCCAAAATGATGTACATACCTAATTTGTGTATATCATCTACCAATAATCTAAAGTCACTTTCGTTTCCGAATTCAGGGTTGAGCCCTTTATAATCCTTTACTGAATATGGACTACCTAGCTTACCTTTTCTGTTTTTTTGACCAATAGGATATATCGGCATCAGCCAGATAATATCTACTCCCAATTCTTTTAATCTGGGCAAGTGAGCTCTGAAAGCCTCAAAAGTTCCTTCGGGGGTAAACTGTCGGATATTTACTTCGTAAAGATTAGCACCTTCCGTCCATTTTGGTGCAGGAGTTACTATATGCTCTTCAGATACTATTTTGTTTGGTGTGGTAGATATTATCTTTTGGTTACAGCCAAACACAGAAAGAAAAATGAGCGTAAGGATACTAGATTTTATCATGCCGAATGTGTATTATTTCGAAATTATATGGAGGTACAGTTATAGTCCGTTCTTTTAATAAATGTGGAGCCATCCAAGCTGATGGAGTAGAAGATGCTAAGTTAGGTATATCAAATTGTTTTGATTCCTCGCTGTTGTTTAGAATTATATAAACAGTTTGATCAAAATATTTTCTCTTATATACCAAAAAATCAAATTCTACGATTTCAAAAGAAAAATCTCCAAAAAGAAATACCGGATGAGAGCGTCGCCAATTGGCTAATCTCTTTACATTCTGCTTTAGTTTGACTTGTGCAGTATCTAAATTATCAAATTTCATATCCCTACGATTGTCAGGATCATTTCCACCGGTCATCCCGATCTCGTCTCCATAGTAGATTACCGGAATGCCGGGAATCGTCTGTATAAAGGCGTGCATCAATAATAATTTTTTGTAAGCCCTTTTGGTTTTTCTATCAATATTGCGAGACCACCCTGCCAGTTTGGTGTCTTCGTCCAATCGCACTTCTTGGGTCGCAAGTGCCATAAATCTTGGTTTGTCTTGATTTCCGGTCATATAGCCCATAAGATTATGATAGCCATAGTACAAAAGGCTTTCTTTAATTTTTTCTGCTACGCGGTCAAATCCTACATCTTCACGACACAAGGCAGCTAGAATAGCATCATAAACATTGAAGTCAAATTGTCCATCTAGCTTACCGGCATTGATATAACTATTGATAAGCTCAGGCGTACCATAAGTTTCTCCTATTTGGAGTATGACTTTTCCTGTTTGTTGACCAAAAGCATTGATTTTTTTTGTCAGTTTGCGCCAAAATGACAAAGGTATGTGCTTAGTGGCATCATGCCGAAATCCATCAATGTCATATTTTTCTATCCAGAAAAGCATGCTATCGGAGAGCATCTCACTGATTTGTTCTTTTTGTAGGTCTAGGGTCGGTAGGAATGTATCAAACCATGTAGTGAGTCTATACTCATCCCACTTTTCAGTATTTAGCGTCCCATCTGATAAGTATAGTTGTGTAGCAATATCGGGATGCTCAATGTAGAGCGGATGATGCTCATGAACATGGTTCGCAACGTAGTCCAAAATAATATTTATGCCTCTTCGGTGCGCTTCAGAAATTATTTTTTTTAAAATAGCTTTATCCCCAAATCGAGCGTCTATCTCTGTAAATGATATTGGCCAATAGCCGTGATATGCTGAAAATTTACTTTTAATTCCTCCCTTATTAAATAAGCCAAACTTCCCTTCGGGATTTTTTATAATGGGCGATAGCCATATTGAAGTGATACCGATAGAATCAAAATATCCTTGCTTTAGTTTTTGGAACACTCCATGGAGATCACCACCATGAAAGTCAGCAATAGGATATACCTCGTCATCATCTAGTGGACGATCGTTTGTTCTATTTCCATTCCAAAACCTATCGATCATGATGTAATACATGATATTTGTCTCTTTGTCATATCGACATAGTTTTTCCGGATCCTTTAGGACTCGACCATAATCCAGAGGCACAATGACTTCATTGCTCACGCCTGTATCATTATATCCTATAGCCTTGATATAGGATCTTTTTATATCGCGTGCAATTTGGGGTATCTTGATCGTTAGCTGATCATTTTCTCGTGTCGTAGTCAGAAGACTATCTTGCCATAATACAAAAACTTGGTCTATATTTCCTTTCAGTTTGAGCGAAAAGCCATCTTTGGTTTCTCTATCTGTTTGAAGCTCCGGTGCTGTACCGTCATACTTGGATGGCACCACTAGTTTAGAGTTTAATCCTCCGATGCCATTGTCCATAGTATGGGGATTGGCACTGTCCAGTTGCCATACTCCATTTATGACCAGCTGATATCCGTACGTGCCGGGTAGTAAATAGAGCTCGGCTATCCATAAGCTATCACGGTAGATCATAGCTGTATTTGCGGGATTCCAAGCATTTATATCTCCTACCAAATTGACTCGCTCGTATTCGTGGTTCGGGTCAGGTACAGTAAAGATTGTTTTTTGTTTTTGTGATTTTTGTAATAGAAGTACCAGACTTTTACTGCCAAAATCTACTTTTAGTGGCATCAATGGTGCTATGTTTTTTTCGGAAGTTATAATCATCTTCGATGATATACTGTCGTAGCTTGCGCTAATACCGGCAGGAAACTCAAATGTAGGTAAGGCATCTATTTCTCCGAGATAGTCAGACAAAATAATATGGCTAGTTTGAGGGTCTAGTAATATGGTCTTGGCGGGATAGGGCATGTGTGTTAGTTGAGCATTGGTGTACCATGCTGTAAGAAAGAAAAAACCATTAATCAACCACGATGTTGAGCAGCTCATATTGTCATTATTGTTTTTGACGAAATTGTATTTTTGCCTGGCCGGATGGTTATTTTTTCTCCATAAATAAACATTTCCATACTTTCCTCACCACGGAGCTCTATGGTACAACTATCAGTCACTGCAGTAACTTTGATCGAATGACTTCTGTACAAAATACCAAATTCTAATTTTTCCCAACCCGGAGGTAAACAAGGGGCTAAAGCCAGATGCTTATTTATTATTTTTTGGCCGCCAAACCCCTTGACCAATGCCATCCAAGATCCAGCCATACTTGTGATATGACATCCTTCATCAGTATCTCCGTTTACATCGTCCAAGTCTAATCGGGATGTTCTTAAAAACAACTCTTTCGCCTTATTCATCTTACCCAATCTACAGGCCAGAATAGAATGAACACAGGGTGATAAAGAAGATTCGTGTACAGTCATCGGCTCATAAAATTCAAAATTTCTTTTTATTGTGTCCAGGTCAAAATCATTTTCAAAGAAAAATAAACCTTGCAAAACATCAGCTTGTTTTATAAAACAAGACCGGAGTATCCTATCCCATGACCATTTTTTGACCAAGGGAAGGTGCGCGGGAGATAGATTGCTTACCGGGATTAACTCTTTATCCAAAAATCCATCTTGCTGTAAGAATATACCTCTTTGTTTATTTTTAGGAAAGTAAATATTCTTTATCAATGCGTGCCAAGAGGCTATTTCACTTTCAGTGATGGCTAAGTCAGTGATAAACTGGATATATTGCGTTATATTTTTTTCTTTATATTCTTCCAGAGTTCTCAAAGTATATTCAATACACCATCGGGCTATATAAGATGTGTACCAATTATTGTTTACATTATTTTCGTATTCATTAGGACCGGTTACTCCTAACATGACATACTGTCTTTTGTGTTTCGAAAAACTAAATCTTTGCTTCCAAAACCTTGATATGCCCACCAAGACTTCCAATCCGTAATCCAACAGATAATCATCATCACCTGTATATCTAACATAATCATAAATAGCGTAGGCAATAGCTCCATTTCGATGGATTTCTTCAAAAGTGATTTCCCATTCATTATGGCACTCTTCCCCGTTCATGGTCACCATTGGGTAGAGAGCTGCTCCGTTATTAAAACCCAAAGTTTGAGCATTTTCTATCGCTTTATCAAGATGTTTGTATCGGTACAAAAGTAATTGTCGACCTACCTTACTACCCTTTGTACTCATATAAAAAGGTATGCAATAGGCTTCGGTGTCCCAGTAAGTACTACCACCGTATTTTTCACCTGTAAATCCTTTAGGACCTATATTTAGTCGATCGTCAACACCTGAATATGTTTGATTTAGCATAAAAATATTGTACCTAATCCCTTGCTGAGAAGCATCATCTCCCGATATTATTATATCATTTTTATCCCATATCTTTCTCCACTCGGCACTATGTTCTTTTAGTAGTTGGTCCCAGCTCATATTTTGGTTTTGATCCAAAAGAGTAAGGGCTATTTTAGGCAAATGTTCAGATTTATGAAAAAAAGAAGTGACGGTAAATGCCTTACGTATCAAGGACAGATTTTGGCCACAATCAACATCAATCCGGTAACTTTGCTCGATAGTCATTTCATCGTTGGTAATTCTTGTAGAGCATGTAGGTCGAATACGCTCAGAGCATAGAAAAAAAGAATTGATAGCAGTACATAATACATCAAAGCCAGTATCTCGTGAAGTCGCCGCAATATAGTTAGGAAGAACTGGATGATCATATTTTTTCTTTTTCCAAAATTGTTCATCATAATTGGCATCCTCGTTCCTTACGTTATAATCAAGACGACTTTTGATCTCTATAGTACAATCCGAATTTAGAGCTTTTATGTCATATTTTAGTACACCCAAATTGTCCTCCGAAAGGCTATAAAATTGCTGAGAATGGATCTCCAACTCTTTATCATCGGGCAATAGTAGTCTAAACTTCCTTGAAAATATGCCATTCTTCATATCCAGTTCTGCCCTGTACTCTATTGGTTCAAACTTTGCTAGATCTACAATGTGATTATTGACCTTGACCGTCATACTTATCCAATCTATTGCATTGGGTACTTTTGCAAAATACTCGGGATAGCCATTCTTCCACCAGCCGACTTTTGTCTTATCCTTTATATAGATTCCCGCTAGATAATTACCTTTTAGACTCTCACCGGAATAGTCTTCAGCAAAATTTCCGCGCATACCCATCTTGCCATTGCCGGTGCTAAATATAGACTCTGTAATTTTATGATATGGAGGATCAAACTTTGTTTGAATAATTTTCCAAGGGTGTATTTCAAATATTTTTTTCATTTCTAATTTAGGTCCTATTAAGAATATTTTATCCCTTCGATCATATCATCGATTGTTTTAGCTTCAAAACTCTCCCATACCACAACATCTTCGGGCAAATTTGCGGGATTACCTATTCCGATGACATGCATCTTTGCGGTTCTAGCTGCACCTATACCTTTGTACGAGTCTTCAAAAACTACAGTATGTCGAGCTGCTACATCAAACGCTTGGCAGGATAGTAAAAATACTTCCGGATTGGGCTTGCTGTGTTTTACCATATGACCATCTACAACCAAATCAAAGTCATCCATCATATTAAGCTTTTCTAAAATATTATTGGCATTCTTACTCGCAGACCCGATAGTGACGAATATACCATTTTCTTTTAGATGCTCAACAAAAAATTTCACCCCAGGTAATACGTCTTGAGGACATAGAGATTCGATCAAATTTAAGTAGGTTTTGTTCTTTTTATCCAATAAATGTTCTGTAGCCTCTTTGGAGAGACTCCGTTCTGCCCAAATTAAAATCTGCTGTAGCGATTGGTACCTGCTGACACCTTTTAGCTTTTCATTGGCCGATTCGGTCAGTTCATAGCCAAGCTCTTTAGAGATTGACCGCCATGCAGCATAGTGGTACTTGGCAGTATCTGTGATCACACCATCTAGGTCAAAAATACAAAGCTGAACCGATTCCTTATTGCGCACTTTTCTCGCAGATTTTAAAAAAAACAAAAATAGTAAAATACTACGCAATAATGTAAAAAGTACACTAAGTAACTCCTCTTTGATTTTTCCTAAATTTTACGATTGACATAACTCTATTATCTTTGCGCCTTAAAAATTAAGAACAGCTATGAGTTTATCAGAACAACAGCTAGTCCGTAGAGATGCACTCCAAACACTACGGGCGATGGGGATTGATCCGTATCCGGCACAAGGATATGATGTGACCCATACGGCCAAAAATATAAAAGAGCAGTATGTAGATGGACAGCCATTTCCTACCGTCAGACTAGCCGGTAGGCTGATGACTCGGCGCATTATGGGCAAAGCCTCTTTTGCGGAGCTACAGGATAGTTCAGGACGTATCCAGCTCTATATCGGACGCGACAATATCTGTCCGGATGAAGATAAGACCCTCTACAACACCGTTTTTAAAAAACTACTCGACATCGGGGATTTTATCGGAGTGTCCGGAGAAGTTTTTGTTACAAAAATGGGCGAAACCTCTGTCCGTGTCAAAGAACTAATACTGCTCAGTAAGACACTCAACCCACTACCCATCGTCAAGGTAGACGACGAAGGACAAGTGCACGATGCTTTTACTGACCCTGAACTCAGATATCGTATGCGATATGTTGACTTAATTGTCAATCCGGAAGTACGAAAAGTCTTCGAGCAGCGTACACAGATTTATAATTCCTTCAGAAGCTATCTCAATCAAAAAGGCTATCTAGAGGTAGAGACTCCTATCCTACAGCCCCTGTACGGAGGAGCTGCAGCCAGACCCTTCAAAACACACCACAATACCCTCGATATGACCCTGTATCTGCGGATAGCTAATGAGCTATACCTCAAGCGACTTATCGTCGGTGGTTATGACGGAGTCTATGAGTTTTCTAAAGATTTTAGAAACGAAGGAATGAGTCGTTTTCACAATCCGGAATTTACCCAAATCGAGCTTTATGTAGCATACAAGGATTATTACTGGATGATGGATTTGGTAGAAGAAATGATCGAAAAAGCTTGCATGGATATCCATGGCACTACACGAATACCGGTAGGAGAGGAGATGATTGACTTCAAAAGACCTTGGAAGCGATACACCATGTACGAAGCAATTGAGCACTTTACCGGTATCGATATATCTCAAATGGATGAAAACCAACTCCGAACAACTGCCAAAAGCCTGCATGTGCCTATCGATGAGTCCATGGGCAAGGGCAAGCTCATCGACGAGATCTTCGGAGAAAAATGTGAACCACATATCATCCAGCCTACTTTTATTACCGATTATCCCATTGAGATGTCACCACTTGCCAAAAAGCATCGGTCGCAGGATGGGCTGGTTGAACGATTTGAGGCAATTTGTAACAGAAAAGAAATTTGCAACGCCTTCTCAGAACTCAACGACCCCATAGATCAGCGCGAGCGATTCGAAGCACAACTCGAACTCGGAAAACGAGGTGATGAAGAGGCCATGATGCTCGATGAGGACTTTTTGAGAGCTCTCGAGTACGGTATGCCCCCTACTACCGGTCTAGGCATCGGTATGGATCGCTTGGCGATGATCCTCACCAACCAAAACTCGATCCAAGATGTCCTGTTCTTTCCACAGATGCGACCCGAAAAGTAAGACAGCTTGGATTGCTCAGCTAAGTACCGCTGTGGGCACATTTGTATATGACTACTAACCTATTTGCTTTCTAGCAAGATTTGGTGTTGAGTACCGAGACATCAAACCTGTCGTCGCGCCCCTACCATCCCTCACGCAGGTAAGAATTG
>JAJRUR010000224.1 GCA_024277695.1 Bacteroidota bacterium
AAATAACGTGTATTAGCTGTAAATCCACCAATCCTAAATGTAATATCGATCGGATAGCTAACACGAAGTATCTGCTTTGGCCGATAGGCTGTTAGGTCGTCATCGTTGAGATCTGCATCACGAACAAAAAACTTTAATCCTGAAAAGGTATCATGGATCAATTCTTGAACTTCATTATCTGTCATATTTGTTTTGGTGTTTTTTATTTGATTAGGTCTTAAGAAGAATCTATTGTCGATCAAATAGATCCCATTCTTCTTTCTCCGGCCATGCAGCCTCAATACTGATGGGTTCATTACGCACCGGATGTGTAAAGGATATGAAATGAGCATGGAGACAAATCCGTTCTCCCAGCCGTTTATGCGAACCATACTTAAGGTCTCCGACTATCGGACAGCCCATATGGGAGAGTTGGACTCTGATTTGATGTTTACGTCCGGTCTCTAAAACGATATTCAACATACTATAATCTCCTATGCATTGCAAAAAAGTATATCTCAATTGGGCTCTTTGGGCTTCTTTTGCCTCTCGATGGCTTACAAAGCTCTTTTTACCTCTTTTGTTTTGTGCGATATAGTCTTCTAGTGTAGCTTCTAAGGCATCGGGTCTGCCATGAACTATTGCAGTATATTGTTTTAGTATCGTCCGATTGCGAAATATAGCAGTCATACGACGCAGTGCCTTGCTCGTCTTACAAAGGATAACCACACCACTAACCGGTCTATCTAAGCGATGAGGTAACCCGATAAAAACATTGCCCGGTTTGTTTTTTTGTTTTTTGATATAAGATTTAGCATAATCCAGCAGTGACATATCACCGATTTGGTCGGCTTGAACTAGCAGACCGGCTGGCTTATTGACTATGAGTAGATGATTATCCTCGAAGAGGACAAGGGAGTTTAATTTCATTTAATATATTATTCTTTGCTAATCAATAAATTAGGATATTATTTATATAATATTTATTTTTATATGTTAAATAGTGAATTACATATTACAAATAAACATAATGTGTTCTATATTTGCACTGTGTGTGTAAGTTTTGGTTAATCCATTATTTCAGGCTCGTGAAACGTCACGAGCTTTTTTTTTGTCCGGCTGTAAAGTTAATGATTTTAGAGTGACCGATAAGCTACCTACTACGCATGGGTAGTACATAAAAACAAAATCTCAAGCACTTCATCCTTTGCGTCGCAGACTATTGCGATCTGAAAATTTTGATCAAATATCACATGATAAATACTTAGCATATAAATATTTCTTTCTGAAATTCAGTTAGATATATATTAGATAATATTTTAAACCTCATGTACTTATGCAAAATACATAACCCTCCACAATATCCCATATCCGCTGACGAAATCCAGTCTTATTGTTAGAATCTTATTCTAGCTCGATGGTGGTAATATTTTGTCTGAAGCCTACTCTACCCCGCATCAATAGCCTATAAAAATTACGAATACTCTGATCGAGAATAGCAAACAAGATGGGACCTTGTCAAAACAATCCGCTAAAAAGCGCATCTAACAGTATTTTCATATCCTTAAAAACCGAATAATCTCTGGCATAACTTCTATTCATGCGATGAAGTACCTGCTGATGGGCATCCACAGCTTGTCCACGGTCAGTATAAAAGACCGACGGTTTGAGCCAAGGCAGCTTATAACGCTCTTGATCATCCGGTTGGTAGCCTACCCAAGTCCACATACCTAAAAGCACCAATATGAACAATTTTATATTTAGTCGCTTTGACTTCCATATCAAAAAAAGTCCTAATGGCAATAGGAGGATAAAGCCGGTACATACCATTATATCCAATATGCGTTTCAGCCGCCTTTGTAGTGGACGGGTAATATTATTATGCAGCTCCATAGTATAGATGGCACCCCGCTGCTTACTTGAGTGACTTTCTATCAAAGTATCTGTATTTTCGGAAAGTATTTTGAAGTGGACAGGTTGTTGGATTTGGTCCATAAGATCAATGATAAAATTAAAGTCCAATCCCTTACTACAAACGAGCAAATCAGAAACTCCCAAGTCGGCTATCTTTTGATTGACTATAAACTGTTGAGTAGCTGGATCATCATGAGGATGATATTCCAGCAGGTGAAGTTCATCTGTCTTTATAGACATATCCGCTATTAAATTTTGAGCCCGCTCGATCTCGCTTTTGGTCCCAAAAACGAGATATTTATTGGATGGAAGGTGATGGCTGAGCCATCTTCCTTCTGCAATTTTATTCCATATGTTTCTGATCAAAAAACTAGAAAAAAGCACCCATATATAGGATAATAAGATGATGGGCCTGGAGCTCCTATATTGTTCAGGCAGTAGAGCATAGATCATCAGAATAATCGCCAAACCGATCGTTGCAGCCAGTAAATGGCGTCCGTATCGAGGAAATTTATCGTACGCTCCGAAGAGGTATAAAATACCGACCCAAATGGCAGTATATAAGGGAGCATTGAAATAACTAAAGAGTTTGGGGTAGTACTCTATATCTTGATACATTAGGCTAGCCCAAGATGCTTTGATCAATAAAATCCCACCAAATATTACGACCGCCTCGAGCAGCAAAGGCAGGGCATGGAGCAATCTTCTGACAAAAAAAGCCAAAATGGCCGATAATACAATAGCCGTATAGATAAATACCTTCTTAAAAAAGCTCCAATGATGGCTCAAATTCTTTTTTGAAAACATCAGCATGGATTTATAGAAATCCAAATAGCGCTTAAGTGACATTGGTTTGGATGATTCTCCTTTATAATGTACAATTTGTGTCTCCGGAAAATAATATACTTTGTAGCCCGACTTTCTTATGCGATAAGACAAATCAATATCCTCACCATACATAAAGTAATCACTATCCAACCCTCCGATCTCTATTAATATGTTACGACGCGTCATAAAAAATGCTCCTGTCAGCACTTCGATTTCAGCACTTTGATCTTCAGCGATATGGCCTTGATAGTAAGCATTGATTTTTGGAGATTTTTCAAACCATTTATAGAGTCCTGTCATCTTATAAAATGAAACGGCAGGCGTAGGCAGACCACGTTTTGACTCCGGAAGAAATCGGCCGGATCCATCGATCATTTTTACACCCAGCGCACCGATTTCAGGCTGTGCATCCATAAAGTCTATACATTTGCTCAGCGTATCCTCCCTCAGCAGGGTATCGGGATTGAGCAATAAGATATATGCACCACGTGCTATTCGGATACCTTGATTATTGGCCGCAGAAAAGCCTCGGTTCTTTTTATTGCTTATAAGGGTTACTTTGGGGTATCGATCGGCAACAAGTTCGGCGGATGCATCACTACTGGCATTGTCTATGACGATTATTTCCAGATCAAAGTCATGAATAGACTTCTTAATGGATCTGAGGAGTTGGTCCAAAAAATACCTAACGTTATAACTGACTATGATGATCGAAAGCTTCACTAGCTGAGATTAAGTCACTTCGTAGGGCAAACGAGCAATGATGGAGTGCCCAAGAGTAAGTTCGTCAGCATATTGGAGTTCACCACCATAACTCACACCGCGTGCTAGAGCAGACACGGTGACGTCATATGCTTTGAGTTTTTTATGGATATAAAAGTTCGTTGTTTCGCCATCCATCGTTGGGCTGAGCGCCAATATAACCTCACTGATTTGTGCGCGCTCTACTCGATCAAATAGTCGATCGAGTCCGAGATCGTCCGGACCTATACCATCGAGAGGGGAAATTACCCCTCCTAGTACGTGATACTGGCCTTGGTATCTATTAGTATCTTCGATGGCGAGTACATCTCGAAAAGATTCTACGACGCATACCATTTTGGATGATCTTCGCGGATCCGTACAGATACTACACAGTCGATCATCACTCAGGTTGTTACATTGCTCACAACGACGGATGTTTTCTACCAAAGCTGTTAGACTAGAGACCAGCTCTCGGGTATATTCTTTGTCTGTCTTAATCAGGTATAGCGCTAGTCTCAGTGCTGATTTCTTTCCTATCGTGGGAAGAGCAGACAAAGACTCTACTGCCTGAGACAATAGTTTTGAAGGTAATTCTGACATAAATACTTCTGCTTTTGCATTAAAGTGTAAATTTACCTTTTAAATTTGTCTTTTTTTAATGTATAAAGTAAGAAAATACTATGGCCGAAATAATCAGAATGCCAAGACTCTCGGATACGATGGAAGAAGGAGTTATCGTTTCGTGGCTCAAAAAAGAAGGTGACAAGGTAGTACCCGGTGATATTCTAGCAGAAGTGGAGACCGATAAAGCGACAATGGAGTTGGAAAGTTTTTATGAAGGCATCTTACTGCATATCGGGATAAAAGAAGGTGCTGTACCTGTAGATGATGTCATTGCTGTGATCGGTGAAGAGGGCGAAGATTATAAAAAAGTCTTGGCTGAAGCCAATGCAGGGGAAGTTGAAAAGACTGAAAAAGCGGATGTTCCGGTAGTGTCGCAAAGCATTGAAGCGACTAAACACGATGATCAAAATCTACAAAACAAACCACTCAGCGGACGCATCAAAGCATCTCCATTAGCCAAACGTATGGCCAAAGACGCGGGAATAGATCTAGCCCAAATCCAAGGTTCCGGTGATGGTGGTCGGATCATCAAAGCCGATATACAGAACTTTCGACCGAGCCCGGTACTTTCCAATACACATACATCACAAGGCTATACAGATATCCCTATCTCTCAGATGCGTAAAACTATCGCTAAGCGACTTGGTGAAAGCAAGTTTACCAGTCCTCATTTTTATCTGACTATGGCCGTCGAGATGGATCGATGTTGGGATGCTCGTAAGAGTATCAATAAGAATATGGATATCAAGATTTCCTTTAATGATATAATCGTAAAAGCCTCTGCCTTAGCACTCAAAAAACATCCTATGGTCAATTCTTCTTGGCTCGAAGATAAAATCAGAATACACAAAGATGTACACATCGGTGTAGCCGTAGCCGTCGATGACGGATTATTAGTACCGGTTATCCGGCACGCAGACCAAAAGTCTCTGGTAGATATTCATCATGAGGTACGCGATAGAGCTGCTCGGGCACGTGAGAAAAAACTTGGAATCGATGAAATGCAAGGAAATACTTTTACAATTTCTAACTTGGGAATGTTTGGGATCGAAGAGTTTACCGCTATCATCAATCGACCGGATGCTTGTATTTTGGCCGTAGGGGGAATTATGGACAAGGCTGTGGTCAAAGACGGTCAGATCACAGTAGCCAAAATGATGAACCTGACACTCTCTTGTGATCATCGGATCGTGGATGGTGTCACCGGATCGAAGTTTCTGCTTACCTTAAAACAGTATCTGGAAGAGCCCTTGAGTATGTTGGCCTAATCTACGCAACTTTGCGCATCGAGGAGTGCTAAATAACCTACGAGGTATAGGATCCTCCCGTTCAGCATAAGAAAAACCGGCAGCACGCACCATAGCTTGATCGGTGGTTGGCAAAAAAAAGCACAATACCCTTTGAGATATCGCGCTTATGTATTTGTAATTTAAGTGGAACCGCCGGGAATCGAACCCGGGTCCAGAGAATATACAACATAGCCTTCTACATGCTTAGTCTTTGATTGAGGTTTTCGAGTCTGTCATGGTACAAAGACCACCATGTGCAGACCTTAGTTTCTAAAATCTCGCCTTGTGATCGAAACGGTTCACTTGGCCAAGCCCGAGTTTTGTTGATATGCGGCTCGGATCTGTATCGGACGTCAATCCGGCGGCATAAAGGCTTACTAATTCCTAGAATTAGGCAGCCAAGGCAAAACGTGTATTGCCATGTAAAGTGTTTAATGATCATTTGTTGCGGGGTAAACCATCATTCCCCGACATGCTTACTACATCATATCCATTCCTGTCGATGCCTTTCGGTCCCATAATTTCAAAGAACTGCCAGTCATTCCTGACAAAAAGAGTAACAAAGATAGTATATGTTTAGTTCCGCATCTTATTTTCGCCTATCTAAGCAAAAACATATCTATCTATTATGCTCAAATTGGCCATCATCAAAGAAGGAAAGACACCTCCCGACTCCAGAGTCCCGCTAACTCCAAACCAATGTAGGATCATACAGCAAAACTATCCCATAGAGATAACCGTACAATCCGCTGCGCATCGATGCTATACCGATCAAGAGTATCAACAAGCAGGGATTGCAGTTTGTGATGAACTCAATGATGCAGATATCTTTATGGGTGTCAAAGAAGTCCCTATCGACCAATTAATCCCTCATAAAAAATATTTTTTCTTTTCGCATACGATAAAAGAGCAAGCGTATAACCGCAAACTCCTTCAAGCCATACTTCAGAAGGACATAACACTCTACGATTATGAAGTATTAAAAAATCAAAAGGGTGAGCGCGTCATTGCATTTGGGGTTTTTGCCGGTATGGTTGGTGCGCATAACGGGCTGATGGCATATGGTCGGAGAACTCAAGAATTGGATATCCCTCGCATGTACAGTTTTCATGATTATATGGAAGCAAAAGCATACTACAAAAGCATAAAGATCCCAAACATTAAGATCGTGCTTACCGGCACAGGTCGTGTAGGTCAAGGAGCGCATTTGGTACTTTCCGATATGAATATCCGGCAGGTGAGCACTGAAGATTTCCTAGCCAAAGATTATGCCTATGCCGTATTCTGCCAGCTAGATCCGGCACATTATGTAGCTCCCAAAGGTGGTGGACCCTATATCAAATCCGATTTTTATGAACACCCCGAAGATTTCAAGAGTATTTTTGGACCTTATACCGAAGTTGCGGATATAATGATTAACGGTATATATTGGGACAATGAAGCTCCTGCTTTTTTTAGTTTAGAAGATATGAAACAGGATAGTTTTCGTCTGAAGGTCATCGCAGATGTCACATGTGATATTGCTCCGATTTCTTCAATCCCATCGACGATCAAAGCAAGTACAATTGCCCAGCCTATATTCGGATTTGATCCCTTTACAGGAAAGGAGGTTCCCGCCCATAGCGGTGAACACATCATCGATATGATGACCATCGATAACCTACCGAACGAATTGCCTCGTGATGCCTCAGAAGCTTTTGGTGCACAGTTCATCGATCATGTCCTGCCCGAACTCTTCAAAAACGATAGTCAGATGCTCCTCAAAGCTACCGTAGCGGAGCATGGTCATCTTGGCAAATGTTTTGAATATCTCACAGATTTTGTCTCCAAAGATTCCTAATTGAGTACTTTACATATGTACTAAAAAAAACCATCCGCCACTACAATGACGGATGGGCAAGACTAAAGTCTCAAAAAAGAAAACTACCTCTTTTTACTTCTTTATAATCCAAATATGTCTTCAGTAGTCGTTCATCTCCACAAAGACAAGAATATGTTATTGTTTGTTGATGCAAATATACACTTAATTAAAGTAATGTATAATCTAGTCAAAAAGTTTCCAAATCACCAATCTGTCCCCACGGTGATAGAGAAGCGTATCCGATGCCGCACTACACATTGAACCTAAAATGCATAATATCTCCATCACGTACTATGTACTCTTTGCCTTCGACTGCCATTTTGCCCGCCTCTTTTACTTTGGCCTCTGAGCCGTACTTTATATAGTCATCATAAGCAATCACTTCTGCTCGGATAAATCCCTTTTCAAAATCAGAGTGAATGACACCTGCAGCTTGGGGTGCTTTTGTATCTCGTCGGATAGTCCAAGCTCGGACTTCTTTGACTCCGGCAGTAAAATATGTAATCAAATCCAGTAGTTTATAGCTCGTCCGTATGAGCTTATACAAGCCGGCCTCAGCAAGCCCGTATTCTTCCAAAAACATCTGACGTTCTGCATCATCATCCAAATCATTCAATTCCGACTCCAAACCTGCTGACAATATAATCATCTCAGCATCCTCATCAGAAATAGCATCGGCCAATGCTTCCGTATATTGGTTACCTTTGAGGGATTCATCATCTACATTGCAGACATAGAGTACAGATTTGGCAGTAAGTAGCATCAATTCCTTCAAAAAATCTTGCTGATCCTCATTTAGTTCGAGCGTTCTTGCCGGTTTTTCTTGTTCGAGTTGAGACAATATGTATTCTGCTGTTTCCACGAGATGCACAGCAGTTTTTTCTCCTGTCTTGGCATTCTTCCTCAGCTTTTCCAGACGTTTCTCTAAGGTTTCAATATCTTTGAGTAGTAACTCCGTATCTATAATCTCCTTGTCCCGAATCGGGTCAATACTGCCATCTACATGAATGACATTATCATCATCAAAACACCTAATTACATGTATTATAGCATCTACTTCGCGGATATTGGCTAGAAATTGATTGCCAAGCCCTTCGCCTTGAGATGCCCCTTTGATCAATCCTGCAATATCCAAAATCTCTATAGTAGTAGCTAATATGCGCTCAGGTTGGACGAGTTTTGCCAGCTCATCCAATCTTGGATCCGGTACAGTGATGATGCCAACATTGGGATCCTTGGTTGCAAAAGGATAATTGGCAGCAAGGGCTTTGCCACGTGTGAGAGCATTAAATAGTGTTGACTTTCCCACATTGGGCAGTCCTACAATTCCACATTTGAGCGCCATATTGTTAGGTTGTGTTATACAATTTGAAGGCGCAAAGATAGACCGTTTATTAGATTTTTTCTCGCTGGGATGAAAGAGCTGATAGAATGGAGCGTGCACTGTGGAACACAGTAAGATATTTTTGGTTTTGGAGCAATATTTTTTGATGTACAATCTGGTATTTCTCCCCTATTTCAGTTCTTACTTGACGAATTTGTTCAGCTTTTGGGCAGCAATAGCCAGATCATCGGGCATATCAAAAATGATATCCGCAGTCATATAAAGAGCCTCTCGTCTATCAAACAATGCTTGCATAGAAACTCTATCTAAAGATCTGACCAATGGACGACTTTTGTCGTCCTTTATTCGGTCATAAAGGCTATCAAAATTGCATCTTAAGTAAACAGTTTTGGCCTGCCTACGCATATACTCCATATTATGATAATAAAACGGACATCCGCCGCCTACAGCGATGATTCTCCCATTTGGACATACAGACCGAAGTAATTGCGCCTCAATCCACCGAAAATACGATGCGCTAAATCGATCAAATATCTGCATAATCGTATAGCCCGTCTTTTGTTCTATCTCTCGATCCAAATCGATCGCATCCCTATCCAATAAGGCTGCCACAGAGCTTTTGCCGCTTCCCATAAATCCGATGATATAATAGCCTTGATGCTTGTCCTCCACATTCCAAAGATACTAATTCTCCTCGTGTCCAATGGCTCGATTACTCCTTTTCTTAATACTTTTTTGATTTTATATTATTATTTAATTAACAAGATTTCTGCTATCCCGGAGTGTATTATTAGTGAAGGTACACAAATACACTACACCAATAAAATATATATGCGGTAGAAACTACTCTTGGGGCATCAACGGATCAGGCTTATTCTATTTGTTCATTAATTTAAAAATTAACTGCCTTATGAAAAAGATAAAAATAATCCTCGCACTTTTGAGTCTGATGAGTGTACAGCTTATCTCCCAAAACAATATTATCCTCCATAGCGGTATCGCTGCCGGTAAAATGAAACTTTCGGGAATTGAGGCAGACGGGATTCCGATTAGTAACAGTATGCAGTACCAGCTTGGGCTGAGTACAGATATCCCTATGCGCAAAGGGTGGAGCTTTGAGCCGGGCATTCAGTATGCTTGGAGAGGCTTTGATATATACCAAGGTACAGACATCGTGATAGCAGGATTACCCATAGGAGTAGGAGCGGGACTTAGGACTAGGGCGCAATATATAGAAGTACCGCTCTTGCTAAAATACAGTTTCAATCCTACCGGTATCCGGCCCTACTTCAAAGCCGGTCTCAAGCCATCTTATCTCAGATCGACATATATCAAAACCGTAGCAGATGTGATCGTACAGCTTGAGATAGGCCGTACAGACATCAATCTACAAGCCTCCGAAATCAACCGCTTGGGCATAGGAGCACAATTCGCAACAGGTATTGACATTCCTTTTGGAAAAAACAAAATTTCCATCGAAGCCGGATATGACCTGGGGTTTTCTGATCAATTGCAGTTACCTATAGTTAATCTTGGACTGCGCAACCGAAGTATGGGACTCCAAGTCCGTTATGCCCTTCACTTCTAGATATCACTTTTAGCACTAATAAAAAACCGAGTACACAAAATGTACTCGGTTTTTTTTAAGAACAATCCTACTTGTATAATGCACCTTTGGATTATGCCAAATAGTACAGCTTCGCTATCTTAGAAAACACTAGCATCACTCAGCACTATTTCATCCCCGACTTGGATAGATCCACCGCTTACTACTCGAGCTGTTAGTCCGCCTAAGTCTGCCATAGCCTCTCGAGCACCTTTTCCTATAGTGCGTTCCATTTGACCACATGGTTTACAAGGTCCTGTAATACGCAAAGCTACCTTTTTGCCAATTTTTAGTGTGACGTGCTGCAGGAGAAGCTGATCAAAATCCAACCCCGAAATGAGCAAATTACGTCTAGTCAAGCTACTATCTATATGCACTAAACCTAACTTAGATGCCAACTGATCCAGATGATGCAGTGATATCAATGTGACCTGTCGATCTCCATTGATTTTGTGATAATGATCACCGACTAGGCCTATCTCCGGATCTACTTCTACTTTTTCTACGGACTTTGTCTTTTGGCGTTTCACCGGACGGATGACGATTTGTTCGAGTATGCCTTTCATTTTTATAAGTTAATTTTTAATAATTTATTTTTTAATGTGTCCACCATTTGAGCAGTCACATCCAGATGAAATACAAAACGAATGGTTCGGTGATCAAGGGCTATAGCCAATATACCCATGGACTCCAAATGCTCAATAACATACTGGGCGTGTATGCCATCTGATGTTTCAAAAACGATAATATTGGTTTGGACAGGTCGTATGGAACCAACCCAAGATGTCAGACGGAGTACTTCAGCTACTTGCATAGCATGTTGGTTATCCACTTTTAATCGCTCTACATGATGATCCAATGCATATATGCCGGCTGCAGCCAATAGCCCCGCTTGTCGCATACCACCACCCATCACCTTGCGAAACCTTCTGGCTAAGGCTATAAAGTCCTTATTTCCAACCAATACTGAACCCACCGGAGCTCCGAGACCTTTGGATAGACATATGGAGATCGAATCAAATAATCTACCTACTGACAGAGTACTATCACCGGTCTCTACCAAAACATTGAACAAGCGAGCACCATCTAGATGTAGTTTTAACCGAACATCCTTACAGGCATTGCTGACTGCCTTCATCTCTTCATAAGTATAATAAATGCCTCCGGCTTTATTGCACGAATTTTCCAACACCACCAAGCTCGACTTGGGTAACCAGTCCTCTTGTGGTCTTTTGGCTTCCAAAATGGATGATGCCTTCAGCTTATGATCGGGTTCATCAATCAATTGGATGCCGATCCCCGAATTAAATCCATAACCCCCT
>JAJRUR010000225.1 GCA_024277695.1 Bacteroidota bacterium
TCATCAACCGGTGGATTCTTACGGCAACTTGACAAAAAAGCCACACCGAGCAATAAAGGCAAGATATATATCTGAGTCCAATGCATATTATACAAAATAACTTCTCTCTTGGTGATTTTGTTGTACAAAAATAATTAAAATCCCTCAAGGAAAACAATGATTTTGGTCAATGCCATAATCAAGATTTGTGGTTCTGTTTATAATCCTCTAACAATCTTTTGATGATTTGCTTGACCTGATGTGAAAAATCTTTTTCTTGGATCCATTTAAAATACTGAGGGTTTTTAAAGAGGGTTTCGCCTACGGGTTTTCCGACGTACTTACCAAAATTGAAGACAATCTCGCCGTTACGGTCATATTTGAGTCTTTGGGTTGCGTCCACCATCCTAAAGTCATTGGTAAACTGGTAGAGTGCCTCCATATCGTTGCGAACGGGACGACGAATAATACCTCCATTAGGAT
The DNA here is from genome assembly GCA_024277695.1 of Bacteroidota bacterium. Taxonomy (GTDB): domain Bacteria; phylum Bacteroidota; class Bacteroidia; order Chitinophagales; family Saprospiraceae; genus JAJRUR01. The sequence goes on from JAJRUR010000225.1 coordinate 463, forward strand.
CTTCAATATCCGTGTCTATATAACGTTCCAATTGTCCTTTGAGTACATCGACTGTAGCGACTACATCTGCCAGTGCATCATGAGCATTGTCCAGACTTTTACCACAATAAAACTTGAGTGCAGCAGAAAGGGTTCTGGGTTCCATCCGATAGAATATCTTTTGGACATCGATGGTTCGGCGACTATCCATGTCCAGATCATAACCGGCTCTAGCAAACTCTTCGATCAACATCGGTATATCGAATCGATTGGAATTATATCCGGCCAGGTCACTAGATCCTATAAAATGGTACAATTCTTCTGCTACATCCTTAAACGTAGGCGCATCTTTGACCATTTGCTTGGAAATACCGTGTACGCTCTCGGCATCCTTGGATATCTCGATTTCGGGATTGATTAAAGATACCCATTCTTGTGGTTTGCGACCATCTTCGAAATATTTTATGAGGGCAATTTGGACGATTTTGTCTTTGACGACATGGAGACCAGTGGCCTCTAAATCAAAAAATACGATATCTCTATCTAGCTGAAATTCCATCTTTCTAATTATTTATCCAACATGATTTTGGCGATTTGCGAGGTCATACTTTCCTGTACTTTTCCAAATGCATTGACCCAAACGAGATAGCATTCGGCATCGGGCATTTCATCGATCATCACAAAAGCTTTTTCGTAGCCCATAGCCATGCATGCCGTAGTCAGGGCATCTGCTGTGGCACAATCGGGATAAAAGACCGTTGCGCTAAGCAGTCGATTGGTTTGTGGAAAACCGGTTTTGGGATTGATCGTATGTCCAACGAATACTCCTTGAGTTTTGTAGTAGTTTCTGTAATTGCCCGAAGTGGCTACAGAATTATTCCACAGCGGGACTTTCGTAATGATGTCCGCCATCCTCGCACTGGTATCCGGATAAGAAATACCAACTGTCCAAGCCTTACCATGTTTATATCCTTTTGCTCTACATTCGCCTCCTATTTCTATGTAGTAGTTTGACGAGCGTCTCGCGTCAAGGAGTTGTGCCACTTGGTCAACTGCATAACCCTTAGCCACAGAACTAAAATCCAATTCTATTTCAGCAAGGTCTTTAGTCAATTTAGTATCTTCCAGACGTATTTTATTCAAGCCAATTTTAGGCAGTATTGCCCTTACTTTTGCTGAGTCTATTCGATGTATTTTTTTTCTACCTGCATATCCAAATCCCCAATAATTGACTAAGGGCATAACCGTAGGATCGTAAAGACCACTCGAAAGTTCATACACGCTTTGGGCTATCTTAAAATTATCGATAAAGTATTTACGGCGGTTATCCTTATACGCATCTAAGAGGAATGGCTTGGTGCTTTGGTGTTGATTAAATTTGGAAATGATTGATGTCGGATCATACGTAGATACTGCGCGATTGATTTCTTTGAGGACGGCATCAACATCATCTTTTAGTTTAGGTATTTCTTGACCGATGTATTTTATCAAGTAATAGGTCCCCATCGTCTTACCCGATATTTCATGCATTTGGGCTTTAGCTCGCTGTGTGTTTACAGTCTTGGATGCATTCGGTTTCGCTTGGTTTTTGGTCGTAGTATCTTGCTTACATGCCCAAAATAGTACCAAAATAAAATATAAAAAGTAGTACTTATACATGAACATTTATTTTTTTGATGCTGAACTATATACTCCGGCGTCACGTGCATCTTCTTGAATGCCGTGCAACTGTACCGGATTATTTTTGCGGAGTTTCATATTGAGAAACTCAACCAATAATGAAAAAGCAATAGCAAAATAGAGATATCCTTTGGGTACAGCTCCAATCTCTGAACCGAACAGTTCAAAAGAACCTAGATGTGCACCCTCTATGATCAACATAAAACCGATCAAAATCAAAAAGGCAAGACCAAGCATCTGAATCGTCGGGTGTTGATTGACAAAATTGCCGACAGGTACTGCAAACACCATCATGATAATCACAGAAAAAATCACTGCAATAATCATGATTAACAGAGCGCCTTCAATACCATTAGTCATCCCGACTGCCGTCAAAATAGAATCAAAAGAA
>JAJRUR010000226.1 GCA_024277695.1 Bacteroidota bacterium
TATATCGTAATATAGATCGCTTCGACCAACTTATTGCAGATGACTCGATTGCCATCATGCGTTTTGATGCACAGCTTTACTTTGCCAATATTAATTCATTTAGAGATTATATCTCCAAAATTATCGATAAAAAACCCGCCCTAAAACATATCATTATAGATGCCAAAGCCATCAATAATATCGACTCTAGTGCTGTCCACATGCTGAAGGATCTCATATCAGATCTCCAAAATAAAGGTATCGCTTTTTATATGGTGGATGTCAAAGGTCCTGTGCGTGATATTATCAGCAAGACTACGCTAAAAGATATGCTCCAAGGCAAGCAGTTTGTAACGATACAGAACGCTGTTGATTTTATCAAACGAAATGAAGTTTCCAAGACAGGAAAAATCGCTTTGCAATCCAAGTTATATAACCAATAGTTCAGTAACATAGGTTACAAGACCAATACAACTGTCGGGCATATATTTGCGTTTGTAATTTTTAGTATGTACAGTCATAAAGTAGCATATAGTTCATTAAAATAATAATCAAAATAACACAAGTTCATGAAAGATATTACAACTAATCAATGGAAAGAAAAAATAGCCTCTGATCCGAGTGCTATGATTATTGATGTGAGGACTCCTGCCGAATTTAATGGTGGTATCATCCCTAATGCGGTAAACATCGATATATCTAACTGGCACCTATTTTTAGAAAAATTATCATCGATGGATAAGCAAAAGAGCTATTTAGTCTATTGTAGATCCGGTATGCGTTCAGCACAAGCCATGATGCTCATGAACCAATTGGGATTTGCAGATGTTTCTAATCTGATCGGCGGGCTGATGGCTTGGGACGAAAGTTTAGTAAGACCAACTGTATCGCAAACAGCCTAAGTCCTTGCGACTATTTTTTTTAAAAAATCACTTACAGATATTATTATAAAATCTATACTTCATTATGCAAAAGGATGGTTTTTTTAATACTTGGATTCGTCGAATTGTGTCCTTTGGATCGGCGCGTGATCAGGCTTTTAAAAAATTAAAAACACAAGATTTTAAGTCTTTAATCCAAGAGAAAAAAGATGCATATTTGATTGATGTGCGTACCCCAAAAGAATTTAAGGCCGGTCATATAAAAGGTGCCAAAAATATCAATATTTTTAATCCGCACTTCAAGAACATGATCTCTAAGCTTAAAAAAGAAAAACCTATATTTTTATATTGTCGGAGTGGCAGCCGGAGTGCTAAAGCTGCAAGGATGCTGAGCAAGATGGGCTTCGAAGAAGTGTATGATCTCAAAGGTGGATTTAATTTGTGGTCTTGAGTCATCTTTTTTTCCTTCTCGAATCGACTTAACGTGTAGGAGTACAGTATCTCTTTTTTAATCATCTAAGTCAAATACTTTGACTTCTTTGAACCGGGGCAATTCTATAGATTCCATCAATTTTCTGTATGCTTGCCATTTATTTTCGTAGAATGTATTCGTTTTGTTTAGTGTATCTTTTATGGCATTTTTGGCTTGTTGGATTAGTGTTTTTTCAGTAGCGGTAAGTCCATAGGGTCGTGTAGTACTGTACCAAGCAGCTCGACTTATGCGCTGCATAACACTAGTATATGGGTCTTTGGTGATGCCTTGTCTTTTGTCGTCTTTGCCCAAATAAAGATCAAGCAGACTATCTAGTGCAGTGACGATGTTTTTTGAAAGTTCTATTTCAGTTTTATATTTTTCTTTATCTTCTTTTTTTAGTTTTTTGCTAAAAGCCTGTGCAGTTGCTTTGCTTTGGAGTATTTGGGTCGTGGCATCTTTGACTAATTGAGTGAGGGCATCTATTTTCTTTCCGGCTTCATAACGTTCATCAATGGCTTTGCGGCTTAGTTCATATCGAGGATCTTTTACGATTCTAATCTGATTAGTAGTACTGTCTCCATCATAAAACATTTTGAGTGTATATGTACCAGGCTTGACAAGTACACCTCCGGGTTCATATTTTTGTGGTTTTAGTTTTCGACTTGGTCGCATGACACCGGCTTCGTTCATCGCCCAGTACCACCTGTAGATTCCTGTACTATCGGGTGCTTTCTTTTTTAGACTGCGTAGGAGTCTGTCTCCATCATAAATTTTTAAGTAAATTGAATCGACATTTTTCGGTTTTATTTTTTCAGAATTTTCCTTTTTTGCGGTTTTTCCTTTTTTTTCCTTTTTTTTCTTTTTGATAAAATAGCTCATCATAGCCCCTCGTCTTCTGTTTTTTCCATTAAAAAGCGCATCCGCTCCAAATCTGCTACCTGTAGGTTGTTGGTATGCTGCCATAACTCCGACTGGTGGGTCAAATAGGGTGATGCTGTGCTGGAGTATGTCAGGATTTTGGGCTATTTTGCGTAGAGGTCTTATGTCGTCAATAATCCAGGCGGCTCTGCCAAAAGTGCCTAATACTAGATCGTGTTCACGTGGATGTATGACCAAGTCCTTGACAGATACTGTGGGGAAATCCTTGTTCCATTTTGTCCAGTTTTGGCCGGCGTCTAAGGATAAGTACAGTCCATCATCTGTTCCCAGAAAGATTAAGTTTTTTTCGATTGGATCTTCTATGATACATAGTGCATAACTCTGTACATCCTGCGGACCGACTATTCGTTGCCAATGTTTTCCGTAGTCTGTTGTCCTATATGCATAGGGTGTGTAGTCATATCTTCTATAGTTATTTGCCACAAGTAGGGCTTCTCCTTTGTTTTTGTTAGATGCTTTGATTTGTGTGATCCAACTACCTTTCGGGAGGTCTTTGATATTATGAGAAACATCTTGCCAAGTTGTACCACCATCTATAGTATAATGTATGCGTCCGTCATCTGTTCCCACCCATAGCATATCTTTTTGAACAGATGATGGTTCGATGACTAGTATGGTGGTAAAATTTTCTGCTCCGGTAGCATCCATAGTGAGTCCACCGCTTTGGTGTTGTTTTTGTTTTGTAGTATCATTGGTAGTCAAGTCAGGTGAAATGACCTTCCAAGTCAGTCCTTTGTCTTTGCTTTTATGTACATACTGACTTCCGAAATAGATTGTGTTAGGATCAAAAGGATCGATTTGGATGGCTGCATTCCAATTAAATCTCAGATGCACTTCCGGATCGGGATGGATTGGGCGCACTGTATAATTATTTCCCGTCTTCCAATCATATCTCGTTACAAATCCCTGCTGGCTCATTGACCACCCGTAACGACTATCCTCCGGATCGGGAATCACATCAAAGCCATCACCAAAAGAGATCTCTTGCCAGTAGGCATTTCGGATACCTTGAACACGCCAGACATATGCCGGACCTCGCCAACTGCCGTTGTCTTGCATTCCTCCATACACATTATAAGGATGCTCTTGATCGACAGCTATATGATAAAACTGTGCCACAGGGAGATTGCCTACAAAACGCCAGGACTTTCCACCGTCATGGGTGATGTTAAGGCCTCCATCATTTCCATCCATCATAAAACTGCCATCCGTAGGGTGAATCCACCAAGCGTGGTGATCGGGATGTACTCCGTGATCTACTCCGTATGCGGGCATCAGTTGTTTAAAATTTTTTCCTCCATCTTCGGATACATTTACATAAGTAAAGACCGAATACACGCGATTTTCATTTTGTGGATCTACATAAATATCACTATAGTAGAAAGGCCGATTTCCGATATCTTTTTTGTCATTGATTTTTTTAAAATGAAATCCTCCATCTTCACTCTTGTAGAGTGCATTTTTTTTGGATTCGATCAGCGCATAGATGATATTGGGTTTGTTGTGTGCTATAGCAAGGCCGATACGGCCTAAATTTCCTTTGGGCAGACCGTCTTTGTGCGTTCGTTGTTGCCAGTTTTCACCACCATCATAAGTGATATAGAGCCCCGAGCCAGATCCTCCGGAGCTAAAAAACCACGGATCGCGCTTATGTTCCCACATGGCTACGATGAGTTTATTTGGATTTGTAGGGTCCATCACCATATCGGCAACTCCGGTTTTGTTATTGACGAAGAGTATTTTGTTCCAAGTCTTACCACCATCTGTTGTCTTATAGACTCCTCGCTCCGGATGGACACCCCAAGGAGATCCAATGGCACCTACATAGACTACATTCGGATCCGTTGGGTCGATGATGATTCTGTGTATATGCCTTGTTTTTTGGAGACCCATTACCTGCCAAGTTTTACCACCATCGAGGGATCGGTAGATTCCGTATCCGCCATTCAGGCTGTTGCGCGGATTGCCCTCTCCTGTACCGACCCATATAACGGAGGGGTTGGACTGCTGGATAGCGACTGCTCCGATCGATGCCGTGCACTCATGTTCAAATATGGGACTCCATTTTATTCCGCCACTCGTTGACTTCCAAAGACCTCCTGAAGCTGTACCTACATAGATGATATCCGGATTATTGATGACTACATCTATGGCAGTTACTCGTCCGGACATACCACCGGGGCCTATATTTCTAGGCTTGAGACCTTTAAATAGGTTCATATCTAATGGCTGAGCACTAAGGAAGAGTCCGAAAAATAGAGACAAAAAAGTGATGATGATTTTCATAAGCTGATATGGTTATGCGTCCAAATGTACATCATTATTTTGAACTTCCTAACTAGGCCGGAAGAGCTTTAATAAGACCTGCTTTATCAGGCTATACATCAGATTAGTCTCATACCTTTGTTGACTTATTTACAAGACATTTGCCAAAAAGATAAATATTTTATCCCCAAAGCAACGTTTTTGTAGTAACTTCGATTTTAATTAAAGTTAAATACTATTGTGACATATCAGGAGCTCATCGGGAAGTGCCGCAAAGGAGAAGCAACGGCACAGAAGCAGCTATACGACCGGCTAGCTCCAGTTATGTTTGCTTTGTGCTTGAGATATTGTGGTAATACTGAGGACGCTCAGGACGCTATGCAGGATGGTTTTATTAGGATGTTTCAATACTTAGATAAGTATAATGAGTTGGGATCTTTTGAGGGTTGGGTACGCCGTATTATGGTCAATTCGTCATTAACTACCTTGAAAAAAGCCAAAAAACGGAGAACTCAGCCCGAGGTACATATGGAGCGATTGAGTTATAAGACCAATATCATCAGTGATATGAGTGCGGACGAATTGATGGGTTTGGTACAACGGCTGCCTAGTGGTTATAGAACTGTATTTAACATGTATGTGATTGAGGGATATTCGCACAAAGAGATAGGAGAACTCTTAGGAATTCAAGAGAGCACATCCAGGTCTCAACTTCTTAAGTCACGCAAAATGATGAGGACATTGATCAATAATAATGAGCTAACACCAATCGACGAATGAAAGCAGAGCAAGAATCTATCTTCAAAGATAAACTCTACCGTTATGAGCAGACTCCACCGCCATTGGCCTGGAAGCATATTGCTGATACTGTCGGGATATCGGTAGGCCCATATGATGCTTTCCAAGACAAACTGTTCCATCATAAAAAGCATCCGCCCAAATCATCTTGGGCATATATAGCTCGAGCTATCCGACCAAAGAGGTCGGTCTATGCTTGGATTCTAGGGGCTTTGTTATTGTCGGGGATACTTTCTGTCGCATTGTTCCTTTGGA
>JAJRUR010000227.1 GCA_024277695.1 Bacteroidota bacterium
AAGCTTTTCAGTCCAATCCTACTCGATTGAATATAGGTCTGGGCTATTACTTTTAATATTTGATGACTATGTTTTAGAACTAACTTCTACCTGATGAAGTCTCGCTTGTCTAGCCAATAACTCTTCTTCAGTCTCTATGCGATCCGGATCTTGGATGCAACAGTCCACCGGACAGACAGCAGCACACTGAGGCTCTTCATGGAAGCCGTTACACTCCGTACATTTGTCCGGTACGATGAAATAGTAATCTTCATCTATCGGATCCAACATTTGATCCGCTTGTACCTCCATATCGTTTTCTAATATATACAAACCCTTCACTGACGTACCTTCAGAAATCGACCATTCTACACCACCTTCGTAGATAGCATTATTGGGACACTCCGGTTCACAAGCCCCGCAGTTGATGCATTCGTCTGTTATAATTATAGCCATGCAGTATTTTTTTGATAATTAAATTCAGCTGATTAACAGTATAAACTCTGTTTGGGTTCGCAAAAATAATACATTCTAAGAGTCAAATGAAGAAATATTGAACTATATTTTACTTAAAAAATCGATAGTCATACACAAAACACGATGAATTGACTGTTTTCAAGATGATTTTATGTAGTTTTGTATGCTCATTGGTTTGTTCGAACTGTTAGGACATCATCAGTCTTTATTGGCACGAAGTCAGTACTTGATGAAAATACATGTTTTTTTGCCAATAGACGCTAAAAAAGCATATTTTTGACCTATGAACTCAAATATATTATATATTTAATTTTTGCAAGGCGAAATGTCATAAACCATGAGATCACTTTATACATTCATTCTACTAGTTATTAGCATAGGAAGCGGAATAGCACAAAGCAATAAAGGCTTTGGTTTGACGATGAAAGCCTTGTTGGTCAATTACGAAAGTACAAGCTCAGAAGTATTTGAGGGTTTGGCCGGTATGAACGGAGGCTTTGAATTGGGTATCACAAAACAACTCAACGATAGATTTACTTTAGCTTTTCCGTTAAAATTGGCACTTGCAGATTTTGACCGTTTTGATCAAAATCTAAAAGTTTTGCATCTTGATGGTCAAGTGCAGTATCACTTATATCGTTCAAAACGTGTAGCCAATCCATATTTTATGAGTGGTATCGGAGTGGCCATTGATGATTTTTCAGAATCCAACATTCAGATACCCTTTGGATTCGGAGTCAATGTAAAACTGAGTCCTAATACGTATTTCAATGTACAAGGGTCCTACCGAAGATCTTTACAAGAAGACCGAAGCAATGTACAGTTTGGTACCGGTATACTCTATCGTTTTGGAAAAATAATGGAAGAGCCAATCATCGAAGACGATAAGATGAAAGATGTGGACAGTGATGGCGATGGTATCGTTGATGATTTGGATAATTGTCCGCAAAAGCCCGGACTGGCTAAGTTTGCAGGCTGTCCTGATACGGATGGAGATGGGGTAGAGGACTCACTGGATAAATGTCCGAGTGTAGCCGGATTAATAGAGCTTAAAGGCTGCCCGGACAGTGATGGAGACGGAGTAGGAGATATGGAGGACGAATGTCCCAATCTGGCAGGTACTATAGCCAATAAAGGTTGTCCGGAAAAACATATGCACCAAGGTTCTTCTGATCGTGATGGAGACGGTGTGATGGACAAAGACGATCACTGTCCGGATATAGCAGGTCCTCGTACCAATCATGGCTGTCCTATCACCAAAAAAGCCTTAAAAAATGATCGCGATGGAGATGGTGTAGTGGATGGATTAGATGCCTGTCCTGACCGCGCCGGACTCAAGCGCTTCAATGGATGTCCGGATACGGATGGAGATGGCGTGGCAGATCCCTTGGATAGTTGTCCTTTTAAGGCAGGCCCAGCGAGTAACGATGGATGTCCTGAATCTGACCGAGATGGAGATGGTGTAATTGATCGCTTGGATCGCTGTCCTGACCGTGCAGGACTCAAGCGCTTCAATGGTTGTCCGGATACAGACGGCGATGGCGTGGCAGATCATCTGGATCGCTGTCCTGATCGCGCCGGACTCAAGTCTAACCAAGGTTGCCCACAAGAGATTAGAGACCGAGATGGTGACGGTGTGCCTGATAAACAAGATCGCTGTCCTGACCGCCCTGGACTCAAGCGTTTCAATGGTTGTCCGGATACGGATGGAGACGGCGTGGCAGATCATTTGGATCGCTGTCCTTCCGAAGCAGGATTGGTCAGTATGTCCGGATGCCCTGATAGTGATGGAGATGGGATCTCCAATGCAGAAGATCGCTGCCCGTACAAGTTTGGACCTAGATCCAATCAAGGTTGTCCACAAGAGCGCGTTACGATCAGTACGCAAGACCGAGAACTATTGGATTTTGCTATGAGAGCAGTACAGTTCGATCATAGCAGATCAACCCTCAAGGTAGAATCTTATGCTATTCTTGATCAGATTGTCGAAATCATGAATCGATATCCACAATATAGTCTAAGTATCGAAGGCCATACAGATAATACCGGTGGTGCTCAATACAACTTGATACTTTCGGAGCAGCGAGCATTGGCTTGTCATAATTATTTAGTGGCCAAAGGGGTATCGCCTTCTAGAGTCAAGTCAAAGGGCTTCGGTGAGACCAAACCCATAGCCGATAACAATACATACGGCGGCAGATCACTCAATAGGAGGGTGGAGTTTAATCTTTACCTGCGACGATAGAAATACCTTGAAAGCAAACTTGAATGTCCAAAATTTCAGACCAAAAACCTTATGCTCTTTGGAGGCAATTTGAGGCTTTAAATGCCGTGCCTAGAGCATCGAAAAAAGAAGAAAAAGTACGCCAATTTATCATCGATTTTGCCCAAAAGCACGATTTGGAGTATTTCGTGGACGATATAGGTAATGTCCTTATCCGCAAACCGGCGAGCTCGTCATATCAGCATCATCAGACGGTGGCACTACAGGCTCACTTAGATATGGTACATCAAAAAAATAACGATGTGGATTTTGATTTTGAGACCCAAGGGATACGTATGTATCTTGATGCTGGATGGGTAAAGGCTAGAGGTACTACATTGGGAGCTGACAATGGCATAGGAGTGGCTGCCATTCTTGCTGTTCTCGCTGCAGATGATATCGAGCATCCACCACTCGAAGCACTTTTTACAATAGATGAAGAAACCGGAATGACCGGTGCAAAAGAGCTAAAGCCTGATTTTCTAAACGCTTCTATTCTTCTCAATCTGGATACGGAAGAAGATGATGAGATCGATATAGGTTGCGCCGGAGGTATTGATGTCACGGCTACTGCAGAGTTTCGCACCATCAAATCGAAAGGCGAGCCATATCAATTAGCTATCAAGGGTCTTTTGGGAGGACACTCCGGTATGGATATCCATAAGGGCCGGGCTAATGCCAATGTATTGATGAATCGCATCTTATACCGTACTTTAAGTACAGGTATTCAGATAGCTGAAATTCAAGGTGGTAGCTTAAGAAATGCTATACCGCGAGAAAGCCTGGTCTCTATCTATATTCCAGGTAGTAGTAAGGCTTCTTTTGAAGAAAAATTAAAAATTGTACAAAGAGAAATAGATTTGGAATACAGGACTATTGAACCAAATCTACACATCACACTAAAACGAGCTGATTTTGCATCTGATGTGATGCATCCTGAGGATCAAGTCCGGTTGGTCCGTGCGATATATTCGAGCTTTAATGGTGTATATCGGATGAGTCCCGATATAGAAAATTTGGTCGAATGCTCCAATAACATAGCCAAAGTACTTGTAGCTAAAGGTCAAATCCAAATAGAATGCCTTACGCGATCTTCAGTGGAAAGTTCAAAAATGGACTTGGCAGATAAGTTGAGAGCAGGCTTTGAGCAAGCCGGGTATGACGTGGTATATAGCGGAGCTTATCCGGGGTGGAAGCCCAATCGCGACTCTGCAATACTTAGTATATTACAGGATAGTTATCGTAGTTTATTTGATGAGGATGCAAAAGTAGTTGCTTGTCATGCGGGACTGGAGTGCGGGATTATTGGTGCACATTATCCGGATATGGATATGATATCTTTCGGGCCAACCATCCGTGGAGCACATTCGCCGGACGAGCGCGTCGATATCAAGTCTGTGCAAAAGTTTTGGAAGTTCTTACTTGATATACTGAAGCGAATACCCGTTCAAGCTTAGCTAGGCAGTTGTTTGATGTGGTCATAGATAGCTACGGCAATCAGTGAAGCAACTTGGTTATGTTCTGTTTCAGCGAGGAGTACATCGGGTTTAAAATATTTCTCTACAAATAAAGTATCGAATTGTCCCGAACGAAAGGCTTCGTGATACATCACAAAAAGGCCAAAGTTCAGTGTGGTTTCTACTCCTTCTATTTGATAGTGTTTGATAGCTTTGATCATATGCTCTATGGCCTGTAGTCTATCACGGCCTTTGACTACTAGCTTTGAGATCATAGGATCATAATCTATGGGGATGTCCATACCTTGGCGGAAGCCATCTTCTACTCTTATGTAATCAGCTTGAGGAACGACATAGCGTTGAAGTTTGCCCACCGAAGGAGTAAAACCTGTTTTGGGATCTTCTGCATAAACACGCAACTCTATACTATGCCCATCGATATTCAGATCATTTTGGCCAAATCCAAGAACTTCATTTTGGGCTACGCGTATCTGTTGTTGGACTAGATCCAAGCCGGTAATCATTTCTGTGACAGGATGTTCTACTTGTAGTCGTGTATTCATCTCCAAAAAGTAATATTTGCCGGATGCATCCAGAAGAAATTCTACCGTACCGGCTCCTCTATAATTACACGCCTCGGCTACTTGAACTGCTGTAGCACCCATCGACCTACGCAATTCTTCCGACAAAATAGCGGATGGGGCCTCTTCGACTACCTTCTGATGTCGTCGTTGGATGCTGCACTCTCGCTCAAAAAGATGCACTATATTACCGTGATGATCAGCCAAAATCTGAAACTCTATATGTCTAGGTTTTTCAACAAATTTTTCGACAAATACAGAAGAGTCACCAAAAGCATTTTTTGCCTCTGACATAGCCCGTTCGATGTCTGATGCCATTTGGTCTATGTTACTGATCTTGCGCATACCCTTTCCTCCTCCACCGGCACTTGCTTTGATCAGCACGGGGAGTCCTATCTTTTGTGCATACGCTATTGCTTCATTTACATCCACAATGGCTTTGTCAGTGCCCGGTACCATCGGTATACCCAGTGGAGCAAGAGTAGCCTTGGCATCAAGTTTATTGCCCATCAGATCTATAGCCTCCGGACTAGGTCCGATAAATACTATCCCGGCCGCTTGTACTTTTTTTGCAAAATGGCTGTTCTCACTCAAAAAACCGTATCCGGGATGGATGGCATCCGCTCCGGATATTTTGGCTATTTCGATGATCTTGTCCATATTCAGATAAGAAGCATCCGGGCTGGAATGTCCGATATGATACGCTTCATCGGCCATAAGCACATGGGGGTTGTCTCGATCAACATCAGAGTATACCGCTACTGTACGGATATGCATCTTACGGCATGTCCGGATGATACGACAGGCTATTTCCGCTCGATTGGCGATGAGTATTTTTTTGATCTTTATAATGTTCTTGGTCATTGCTTGGCTTTGATGTACAAATGTAATCAGAAATTCGAGAAGATGATGACTGTCCAATACGAATTATGGAGCATAATTTGCCCAATCGGTTTTGTTACGCACTATGAGCTCCCGTATGTATTGTTCGATATGCTGCATCGCATCCGATTTGTTTTTTGCGACTTCCATCACAGACCAAATTGTAGGGTTACCGAGTCTATGTTGATCTTGTTCCCTCAGCTTATTGATGCCGGTAATGATGATGAGAGCTTTGTCATATTTTTTGGCCAAATCTGCCATGCCTCGGATGACTTTTCCTTCTAAGCTTTGATGATCTAGGCATCCTTCGCCTGTGATGATGAGGTCAGCTTGTAGGACTGCATCTTCGAGACCTGTCCACAATGCGATCTGATCAAAACCGGAAAAGAGCTTTGATCCACAGACAGCATGAAGACCACCGGCTACTCCTCCGGCAGCAGCTCCATATGCCAAATTGCCGATATCTATCCCAAATTGTTCTTGGATACAATGGATATAATTGATCAAGCCATCTTCTAATAGGGATACTTCTACTTCGGAGGCTCCTTTTTGACTAGCATAACGGCGTGCAGCTCCCGTTGGGCCGATGATGGGGTCTGTAACATCACACAAGCAAGATATAGAGACACCTCTGAGCAAATGTTGAGCTTTGGATCGATC
>JAJRUR010000228.1 GCA_024277695.1 Bacteroidota bacterium
CTCTACCTTTAATGGCTCAGTAACAGCCGGTACACACACCATACGTTGGAGTGTAGAAGACGGTTGTGGCAACACCGAGCTGCTCGAGTATGAGTTTACAGCCAGAGAATGTAAGAAACCTACTCCGGTTTGCTTGAATGGTATCGCCACGGTGGTGATGCCAGCCACAGGATGTGTGACGATTTGGGCTTCGGATTTTGATGCCTCTTCGTTTGACAACTGTACTGCTCAAGAAGATTTGAAATTTTCCGTAAGGATATTCGGCACAGATGACGATCTCAATCCATCGATCGAGCTTTGTTGTGATGCGATCGACAACGGTATCAGTCAGGAGCTCGAATTAGAAATCTGTGTTATGGACCAATCCGGCAATATGGATTGTTGCATTACTTATATCGTCCTTCAGGATACTCCTGATGAGGATAATCCCGAAGGCATCTGTGAGGATAAACTTTGTGCCATTACTGCTGCTGTGGAAGTGGACAAACTCTGCGACAATAATGGAACGCCCACGGATCCGGATGATGATACCTTCACATTCGGATTGATCGTATCTGCTGATTTTGGCTCAGACAACGGTTGGATAGCTGACGATGCCAATGCAACAACCGGCAGCTATGGGGATGCCGCTACATTTGGTCCGTACCCGATAGCTGATGGTACAGTACAGCTAACGATTACAGATAGGGATGATCCTACTTGTACTATAGATGTGACTGTAGAAGCTCCTCAAACTTGTTCTGATGAGATGCTGTGTACTACGATTTATGGTATCACTACAGGGGCAGACATATATGCCATCAATACAGTCACCGGAATGTTCACTCTGGTGGCCTCCCTACCTGTCAATAGCGGTACCAATGCTCTGTCTATCAATGATGACTTGGGTATCGCCTATTTCGGTACCAATAAGAGCATATTCTGGATGGATATTGAGACAACGGATTTTGGCTTGCTCGGGACGCTAGACATTCCGGGTACACTTTCTAATGGTTCCGGCAGTTATTTTAACGGACATGTCTATGTCGGTGCTGAAAACGTAGGCGGTGGGATCATCGATATCTTTAGAGTAGAACTCAGCCCTGATGGAAAAAGTATCATAGGAGATCCGGTAAATCTTTCGAACGGAATGATACCGAGAAGAGATGATTTTGGTGATATGGTCGTCGAAGCCGGAGATGTAGATCAAGAAACAATTATCATTTCGGCTGTTGACCTCAATTCGAGAATGAATAGTATCCGAAGACTGGATGTAGCAGCTCAAACGCTTACATTATTGACGAATTTTCCGGGGCCTAGTACGGCGCAGTTGACTAGAGATAATCTAGATACCTGGTGGATATTCGAAAACTCACGAAATGTGTTGAGCGAGTTTGATATTAATACGGGTGCTGTGAGCAACTCTGTTCCTGTAGCCTTCTCTTTTGCAGACCTCGGAAGAGCTTGGTGCCCGAGTACCAATGTCAATATTACTGCTCAACTCCAAGGCGATATCTATACAGAAAACATGGTAGCAGTGAGCGGTCATCAAGTATATCTCAAAGATGCCCAAGGCGATATGGTCGCTAAGGCGTATAGCTCGGCTTCAGGTAATTATGCCTTTATGAGTATGCGAGAAGCAGCAACACTGAGTCCATATAAAAATGACGATACCTCCAATGGTATATCTACATTGGACCTGATAGCCATTCATCGTCACCTATTGGGTATAGAGCTTCTGGACTCACCCTACAAGATGATCGCTGCTGATGCAGATAAGAGCCAAGGCATCAATGTACTCGACCTACTCGAATTACAACAGGTGATCCTCGGCATTCGGACCGAATTTAGCAATAATACCTCATGGAGATATGTCTCAGCTGATGAAAAAATGTCCCTGCAGTCACCTTATGACTTTGAGGATCCTATGGATATTTCTGCTTATATTGACCATAGATTGACGGATATGGACTTTGTGGCCGTCAAGGTAGGAGATGTCAACGGTTCGGCAAGTCCTACCGGACAAATTCCACAAGATATCGATACGAGAGCCGGTCTGGAATTGCTCATGGATCCCGCTTCAGTCACTTATGAAGATGATCTTATACGCATAGCTGTTAAGGCATCCAACTTTGAGGATATAATGGGCATGCAATTTGGTTTGCATTTTGACGCCGATTTGCTGAGTTATGTTGGCGTACAGTCAGGAGTGCTACAGATACCGGATCAAAATGTAGCTCTTTGCGCTGATGATATCATCTGTATGGTCTGGTATGCAGCACGAGAACAAAGTTTTGGTCCTGATCAAGTACTATTTGAGTTAGTCTTCCAAAAACTAGGGGACTCCAAAAATTATATTCGAGGATTTGATATAAACAGCGTTGTCACAGTAGCTGAATCTTACCGCAATGAAGATATCCAATCGGTAAGATTACGTATTGCTGATCCGCCAAGCTTAAGCTATAGCTTATATCAGAATCGCCCTAATCCTTTTGATGCATCCACTTTGATCGAATTCGATTTTGCAAAAGCAGCAGATGCCTTGTTTAAGGTATATGATATGAACGGACGATTGATTTTCAGTAAAGAAATTCAAGCGGAATCGGGATTGAATCGATTCATACTCAAGTCAAGTGATCTGTCCGGCTTCTCTGGTATTTTGTACTACAGTATAGAGAGTGCAGAGTTTACGGCGAGCAAAAAAATGATCTTGGTACGGTAAATCACATCGAGCCATATCCCAAACCACATATATACCCTGCCGTAGTTGACGGTAGGGTATGTTTTTTTTCTGCCAAATCGTTGTCGATGTTATAAATACCACACAATAGAGTCAAGGGATAGGATAGTATCTCATTTTGTGTTCCGTCTCCGTCGGATGAGACTGCTTGGTCGTGCCTCCTCGCAGTGACGATGTCTAAATCGAGGATCACAAGCGCATAAGCTGTCAAGCATCCCCCTTTGGAGGGGGCTAGGGGGAGGACATCCCCTTTGTGGCTACAAAACCAAATAAATCACCATATCCAGTGTTCAAAAACAAATAGTATTCTTATTCAATACCTTTTAATCTCTTATAACAGAATTAAATTTTGTTTTAGATTTTATTAGCACCAATGTTGTGACAGTTGTACACAAAAAAAATTAAAAAAATATGTTAAAAAATTTGGAGATTGATATATATATATGCACCGTCACTTAATAGAGATATGTGACGGGAGGCATCCCGAAACTCCCGGATCAAGAAGTAGGGGGCAAAAAAATTTATAGTATTATGAAAAACTTATCAAATTATGTAGTAGCTTTGGTATGTGTATTGTTGATCGGATTACTTGTATTCAGCTGTACAAAGTATGAGGGAAGTAATGATGCAATTTGAATAGCACAAAGAAGTAACTTGAAGGACACTGTGTTAGTGTATATCGATGAATATGTGTTTCAAGAGTTAGGGAATACCTCTTGGGAATATACTAGAGGAGATACATTGTCAAATTTAAGCTACCACCAAATAGATCATTTGATGGTGATAAATGTTCAAGATACAAATAGTGGTAAAGTAGTAGAAATTTTATATGATTTTAGCAATATGCTTAATACATCTATTAATATTTATTCTTCAAGAAACTCTTCAAGAGATTCATATTTATTTTTTATTGATTCGATCCCAATAGAATATTATAATCTAATTGTACATGGCATAAACCGATATGATGAAGCTTATGTTTCTGAAATTTTTCAGATGGGAGGAATAAGTGCAATTCAAGATAATTTGCCAGATTATGAAGGAAAAATAGTGGGAGTAATCGGTTGCGGTGGTGGGAGTTCACTGGCGGCATATAGATCTCAGCGATCAGGTAATATTACTTGGCCTGATTGTAGCGATGCAATAGGAACAGACTGTGCATGTGCTGTTGGAAACTGGGGTTGTTGTTGTGTTACTTGGTATGACTGTTAAATTAATTTATTATGATAATATCTGAATTAACTGTATTGTTACTTACACTATTGATCATTTTTATAATGATCTTGGTTGCTTACTTTGTTATTAGATATATAGGAAGATTCATAAGGATAAACAAATAGTTTATTTCTAAGAAGTTCAAAGATGTCTAAATCGAGGATCACAAGCGCATAAGCTGTCAAGCGCATAAGCGAGTAATGACGCTTATCCCCCTCTGGAGGGGGCTAGGGGGAGGACACTACTCCACTTTTGCCTTTAGAAAGCCGGATTTTAGGTACTATGATGATGGATTAACTCTACAAAATCCCAAACATCTACAAAGCGATTATAAAGCGGGACAGGGGCTACACGTATCACATCGGGTTCTCTCCAGTCTGCCACAACGCCGGCAGCTGTGATCCTGTCAAAAATACTGCGGTCGGCATGCAGTACCCTGATGGAGAGTTGACATCCACGATCTTTGGGATTGGCTGGAGTGATTACCTCTATGGTGCGCCGGTCGAGTTGGTCCAACAAATATTCGAGATATCCTGTCAAAAGTATTGATTTTTTGCGCAAAGCATCCATTCCTACTTTTCTGAATACATCTAAAGATGCTCTTAGGGCTGCCAATTGAAATATTGGCGGATTGCTCAATTGCCAGCCTTCAGCTCCCGATATCGGATCAAATGCATCGCGCATCCCGAAGCGCGTCTTTTTATTATGTCCCCACCAACCGGCGAATCGCGGTTGGCCGGCGAAGTCTTTATGACGCTCATGAACAAAGACCCCTGCTATACCTCCCGGACCCGAATTGAGATATTTGTAAGAGCACCAAGCAGCAAAATCTGCTCCTACATTATGTAGTTGAAG
>JAJRUR010000229.1 GCA_024277695.1 Bacteroidota bacterium
GCTGTTATTGCTTTTGACTTGGTCTATGCTTATCAATTGCCGGATACGCATCAGCGCTCCTCCGTTAAATGTCAAGGTATCGATGACTTGACCATTCCATAATACACTGATATCATGCCTCGCGCGTGTCTGATTGCCTGTTAGGCGATAATAGAGTAGTGCATCTCCGGCATCTTCGGCTATTTGGCTTGTGGCTATATTCCTCGTATTGATACGTCGCATCAAGCTCCCAATGCCTTCTCCGGCATCAAAAGTCGAGTGCTTGACATCATCCGCACCCGTCTGAGACTTAACAAATGACTCTGTAATAATCACTTCTTCGAGATGCCTGTATGAACTCAAAGGCTCCGGAAGCTCTCCGCTCAAGTCATTTTCTATCCATCGCATACGTTCGGCATTCTCACCGTCATCCCAAGTCAAATAATAACTCGAAACCTCCGAATATAATGCCACCTCAGGATTGAGCATTTCTCGATCCGGATCCTCAAATAATCTCCTGTCCAGCTCTGATCGCTGTTTGCGTCCATAAAATTCTATGTAGTCATCTGCCCCAAACAGACCATCCGTCGTTACATAAATCGCTTGCTCTTCTCCCATCCAAAAAAGCTTAAACTGTTCACCACGAACCGCCATCAGGTCAATGCCCGCAGCCTCCAATACTTCCTTGGATATCCTATAGATACCATCTTGCTCAATCTTTATTTTGTAATACCTGAGCGTATAGTCGATCCACTCATTGCCGAAAGGCCCGGAAATCAAACTACCTTCCTGGGGACTAACTACTGTCCAACTTTTAGCCGGCTGGCCCCATAGCATAGCACTCAGAATGAACCAAAAACCAAGCACAATACTGACTTTACTAATATGTTTCATTTTATCATCAATAACTGTTCCGAACCCAAAGTTATGAAATTTTATCGCTTTGTAGCTATTGCATAAACTGAAAGGACGGTGGGATATTGCCTTTTTGATGTAGATATATGAGTAGCTGAGTAGCCATAAAAGAGCTAATGCGCTCCTTGTAAGGGGCTACAAAGTCGATAAAAACCTCTCGACTACTTTGGCAAAATTCTTTTCGGTCTCACCGATATAAGATAAGGCGAGTTCTCCGTATTTTTTGGCCTTTTTGGTGTTTTTTAGGACAGCATAGGTTTTGGCGACTAAGTAGTTGTACTTCCAGTTAGATTTGTCCGATTTGATAAGCTCTTTGCCGGTCTTTTCAGCGAGTTTTAGAGCCGCTTTTTCCTTATAAAAGTAATTCAAAACCCCTTCAACAGTTTTAAATTTTGCTTCTTGATCCATCCTGTTGTCCAGACTTCTTATGGCCTGGACAAAACCGGTGGCATCTTCCATTCGTTTGTAGTAGGATATGATCCAAAGGGCAGTCTTGGCTTTGGCCAAATTTTCCGCATATTGATACGCCTTGTCGATGGCTTCTTGGAGTAATTCAGGACTCTCAAACCGAACAGCTTTAGCAGCAGTAGCACCACAAGCTTTTATGATTTTTTGCTCGACTAGTTCCTTTCCGTTATTGGTGATGAGGTAGTCGAGATGAGCTATCATGTAATCAAATATCTTGGAGTCCGCCTCTGTAGTCGCCTCTAAAATCAATTTGAGATTGCCGGCCGTGGTGAGATCTTTTTGAGACTTTAGATAATCATTGGCTACCTTGAGACTGGATTTGCCTGCTTTATTGAGCGCACGGATATAGTTATACACCAAATCATAATCGCGATTACCTTGATTATAAGCTTCGGCATATTTGGCACTAAAATCCTGATTGGCCAAGGCTTTTTCTCCTAATTTCAGTAAGGCATCTGCTTTTTTGAACCCAATCGACTTAAAGACTACTTCTTCTTCGGCAGATATAAATAATAGTGTCGGGTAGGCACGAATTCCAAACTTTCTTCCAAAAGATTTTCCTTCCGGAGTCTCCATATTCAGTTTAAGATTAATAAAGTTTTTATTAAAAAAACTTCCTATTTTTTTGTCAGGAAAAACTTCTCTAGACAACTTCTTACAAGGACCACACCAAGTCGTATATGCATCTACAAAAATGATTTTTTCTTGTTCTTTGGCTAGTTTTTTGGCTTCCTCCAAACTGTGCAAAAATTCTATTCCCTGACTCTGCATCGATAGGGTATTGGCAATTGCCAACAATGCAATGATTATGAACTTTAGTTTCATCTAGTATTATAATTTTTTCTGATGATCAAATTTTATTTTGTCTGTTCCGGCTGAATAGTATTATTGATACTATCTAATATACCTAAATGTCACATATTCAAATAGAGTTTAAAGATATGATAACATATGGAGTGGCAAAGGTAAAAAATTTTGGTCTGTCGGAATAAAGCTTCAAAGTATGGTGGCAATATATATAAAAATCAGATGCATAAGTAGATATACATTATATATATTTATTGTGTAATTGGATATTCTCAATATCTATAGAATCCATCAAATAGAATAAAATTCTTAGACAGCCACAAAATTCAGCCCTCCTGGTCTAACATCAGTCCTAATATACTCAAGATATCTAAGAGCTCATGGTACCTAAATGGTGCAGTGATGATGATACGTCTAGCTTTGTTCCTTACCAACTGAACTTACGGAACACAAGAGCAATAATATCTTCTTTTGCTTGTCGCTTATGTCTTTGTTGATGTTATAATAGATTGTAAGAAGGTCTTCTTGATACTCAATGAATGACAATTCTCTAAGGATCTTGAAGTGTGCCGCAATGGAGGGTTGACTAAGAGGAATGTCTTCACTAATTTCTTTAGGTGTTGATCTACCGTGCTCAAATAAATATCTCAAAATATGAATTCTTGCAGGGTGTGCAATTCCTTTTCCTAATAAAGAAAAGTCAAAATCTACTTTGTTAAATGTGTTTGCTTTTGAAAATGCCATAATAATCAGATTTTTATGTATTAAATAAATATGTTGTGTAATTGGATATCCACAATATTTATCAATTTTTGCAACTTTCATAATCATTGCCCACTTAAACCAAAACTTTATCATATTTGCATAAAAACCAATCTCAAGCCACAATAGAATAGATATGTCCTCAATGCGTCAGTTATTTTTAAAACACATTGGTCAGACGAGTCCAAATCCCATGATCATCGATGTAGATCACGCTGAAGGCATCTATATCTATGACAGGGATGGTCAACGTTTTGCTGATATGACTTCCGGTATTTGCGTTTCGGCGCTCGGTCATGGTCATCCTGTAGTGACAAGTGCCGTGCTCAAGCAAGCTACCAGTTATTTTCATACCATGGTGTATGGTGAGCATGTCCAAGCGCCACAAGTACTGCTCGCTAAGCTGCTCGTAGATCATCTACCGCCCCAATTAAATTCGGTTTATTTTACCAATTCGGGATCAGAAGCAACGGAAGGGGCTATCAAGCTTGTGCGTAAGTTTACAGGTAGGGCCGAGTTGATTGCCTGTACCAGGGGCTATCATGGGAGTACTATCGGTGCTATGAGCTTGATGAGCGAGGCTCTGTACAAACAGGCCTATCAGCCCTCTTTGCCGGGTGTAAGATTCATACATTTTAACGATATGGACGACCTCCAGATCATCACAGATCAAACGGCGGGAGTTATCGTAGAGCCCGTGCGAGGACCTGCAGGTGTTGAGCTTGCTGATCTGGCCTGGTTAAGAGCTTTGCGCCAACGCTGTGATGAAACGAAGACCTTGCTTATCTTTGATGAGATACAGTGCGGCATAGGTAGGACAGGACGCTTATTTGCTTTCGAGCATTATGCTGTAGTACCTGATGTACTCCTATTGGCCAAAGCCTTAGGAGGCGGAATGCCCATCGGTGCTTTGATAGCAGGTCGAGATGTAATGCAACAGTTTAGCGAGGACCCGATATTGGGCTATATTTCTACATTTGGAGGTCATCCGGTCTGTTGTGCTGCCGGTCATGCAGCGCTCAAACATTTGATCGATCAGCCGGAACTGATCAGAGAAGTTCGTTCAAAAGAAAAGCTTATCCGATCCTTATTGAGAGCTAATAGCATCGTAGAGATACGCAGCAAGGGACTACTTATGGCAGTAGAATTGGGAGATGCGGACAAAGTCCATCGCATAGTGCATCGATGCCATGAAAAGGGAGTCTTAGTTGATCATTTTTTGTTTTGTGACACCGCTTTTAGGATAGCACCACCTCTGACCATCAGTACTGTCGAAATCGAAGAGCATATCTCTGTTATCCATGAAGTGATTTTGGAACTGGGCTAAATCCCTTCTATGACTCTATGGATGACCATTGATCATAGGCATCCTCTAGTTCTTTTTGCCATGTATGGTATCTATCCAGAGTCTGTTGTGCTTCCGGTTGATCGTAGAATCCTACAACAGCCATCTCGACCTCTAAGTTTTTGATTTTTTCTTCCAAGCGCATGATTTTTGTCTCCCATTTTTTGATCAATTTTTGTTGTTGACGATCGGAGGGAGTTGCTTTGGATTTAGAGGATGCATTTGACGGAGTGGACTGCTCTACTTGACGCATATTGTCCACTTGCCGCTTTTCCAAAAAAGCATAGACATCACCGATATAGTTATATAGTTTTTGATCTCTAAATTCGATCGTTCTATCTGTCAGTCCTTGCAAAAAATCTCGGTCATGGGATACGATGATCATAGTACCATCAAAATTTTTGAGAGCCTGCTTGAGCACTTCTTTGGACAAGATATCTAAGTGATTGGTGGGCTCATCGAGTATGAGTAAGTTGATGGGGCGTAGAAGTAATTTTGCCAATGCCAGCCTGGCACGTTCGCCTCCGGAGAGCACTTTGACCTTTTTTTCGACATCATCTCCCGAAAACATAAAGGCTCCCAGAATAGATCGGATCTGCGTATGTGTCTCTGTCCGGGCAGCGTGCTCCATAGTCTCTAAGACAGTTAAGTCAGGATCGAGACTATCTGCTTGGTCCTGTGCATAATACCCCGGCTCGATATTGTGTCCATAACTGATCTCGCCACTGCTGGCAGGCAGTAGATGCATTATGATTTTGGACAGGGTTGTTTTGCCTTGCCCGTTTTGTCCTACAAAGGCAATGGTTTCGTTGCGTTCGATCATCAGATCTACATCTGTCAGTACTTGGAGATCGCCAAAGGCCTTGGATAGTGATTGTGCTTTGAAGACCACAGCGCCAATTCGAGGAGCAGGCAAAAACCTTATGCGCATCGTGGCTACATCTTCGGATTCCATTTCTATGCGATCCATACGTTTAAGCTCTTTGATGAGGGACTGTGCCATCTTGGCCTTATTGGCTTTGGCCCGAAATCGATCGATCAGCTTTTCTTTTTCAGAAATGAGTTTTTGTTGGTTATTGACTTGTGCTTGGAGCAAAGCTCTACGTTCTGCACGCAATTGCAAAAATCCCGAATACGAGGCACTATACTCGTAGACCTTTCCCAGTTCGATCTCGATGGTTTTTGTAGTGACTTGATCCAAAAATGTCTTGTCATGCGATATGATGATGACACTACCTGGATAATTGGTCAAAAAATCTTCAAGCCATAATATGGATTCGATGTCGAGGTGATTGGTCGGTTCGTCCAAGAGCATATAGTCAGGCTGGCGGAGGAGTATCTTGGCGAGTTCTACGCGCATTTTCCAACCGCCGCTAAATTCTTTGATCGGCCGATTCATGTCCTCCGTCTTAAACCCCAATCCTTTCAATATGAGCTGGGCTTTGGCTTCGGCCGTCTGACCGTCCATCAACAAAAAGCGCTCACTAATATCCGACATCTCCTCAATGAGTTGAGTATATGCATCGCTTTCATAGTCCGTTCTTTGTTCTAATTCCGTATGGATTTGGTCTAGGCGAGCTTGCATACGGAGCGTTTCTTCAAAGGCAGTTAGAGCTTCTTGGAGGATCGTTTTTTCTTCCGGGATAAATATGTCCTGATGTAGAAAACCTATTGTCGTTCCTGTGGGCATTTGGATATTGCCTTCGTGAGGAATAATCTCTCCTGCTATGATCTTTAGTAGTGTGGACTTACCGGCTCCATTGCGACCTACCAGACCCACTTTGTCTTTGGACTTGATATTAAAGGAGGCCCGATCGATTAGCTTACGGTCTCCATATTGTACATAGATGCTCTTGAGTTGGATCATGTCGCAAAAGTAATAAAATCAATGAGTTTAAGGAGGCATAGAGTTTTAGCTCGGCGGGGCGAACTGTAAAATATGAAACACATACACACAAATATATTTCAGGGATAATATAATCTAGATTCAAGGCACAAAACGCATTCAAAAATTATTATCCATTTTTGCAATGTCGTTCGGGTGTTCCGAACTCCGGACAGTTATTGTCCGAAGTCCGATAGTTTGACATTGTACAGCCATGGGTCATGCATGATCGTCATTTGGAGAGTCAGATATTGTTCCGAATCTGCATGATTTTCTCAAAATTTTGCCCAAGTTCTTTACGCTAGTCAAACCTTGGCTAACAGCTATTCAATAAATTTTGCTTCCTTTTTTGTACTAAGCTATTTCTTGATCTCTTCGCGGATTTTGTTCAAGGCACTCCCGGCTCTTACCCACTCGATTTGTGCTTCATTGTAGCTATGGGCTACCTCGAACTCGTCGTGTGTGCCATCAGCGTGGTGGAGGATCACTCGGAGATTTTTGCCCGGAGCCATTTCGTCAAATCCTTCAATATCGATTTTATCATCTTGGCGGACGAGGTCATAATCGTCCGGATTGGTGAAGGTAAGTGCGAGCAGACCTTGTTTTTTGAGGTTGGTCTCATGGATGCGTGCAAAAGATTTTACGATCACTGCTTTGGCTCCCAGATATCTGGGTTCCATGGCAGCGTGTTCGCGCGATGAACCTTCGCCCAAATTTTCTTCACCGAATATCACTGTACCGATACCCGCTCTTTGGTAGTATCTGGCAGAGTCCGGAGCTGTCATATATTCTCCGGCTTCGACATTATATACATAGTTCGTGCGGTCATTGAAGGCATTGACGGCTCCTATGTAGCAGTTATTGGATATATTTTCGAGATGACCCCTATACTTAAGCCATGGTCCGGCCATAGAGATATGGTCGGTCGTACATTTGCCTTTGGCTTTGACCCAGATGCGCATCCCGCGGAGTTCACCTGCAGTTATCGGTATAAAAGGCGTGAGTAGTTGTAAACGTTCTGAGTTGGTATTGACTTTTATTTCGATATCTCGACCATTTTTGGCAGGAGCTTGATAGCCCATGTCGTCCACATCAAATCCCTTCGAAGGTAGTTCTTCGCCAGTGGGTGGCTCGAGCATTACTTTTTCTCCATTTTCAGTGATCAGATAATCGGTGATAGGGTTAAAGTCCAATCTCCCGGACAGGGCGATAGCGGTGACGAGTTCGGGAGAGGCTACAAAAGCATGGGTATTTGGATTGCCGTCGGCGCGTTTTGCAAAATTTCGGTTAAAGGAGTGTACAATAGTATTTTTGGGTTGATTTTCAGCACCCATTCTAGCCCACTGACCGATGCAGGGTCCGCAAGCATTGGCAAATACATCAGCTCCCAGTTTTTCAAAGTCATCTATAAAACCATCGCGTTCTATAGTAAAGCGCACTTGTTCTGATCCGGGCGTGATCGTGAGTTGTGATTTGGTTTTGAGTTGGTGTTTTAGGGCTTGCTTGGCGATAGAGGCTGCTCTGGAGATGTCTTCATAAGAAGAATTAGTACAAGAGCCGATGAGAGCTACTTCTACTTCGACAGGCCAATCCATTTCTCGGACTTTTTCTTTCATTTTGGAGACCGGTGTAGCCAGATCAGGAGTGAACGGACCGTTGAGGTGTGGCTCCAATTCGTCCAAATTGATTCGGATGACTTGGTCAAAATATTTTTCCGGATCTTGATAGCATTCGGGATCTGCAGTGAGATGTTTGCGATGTTGGTTGGCCATATCTGCTACTTCGGCTCTTCCTGTCGCTCGAAGATAGCGATCCATGGAGTCATCATATCCAAAAGTAGAACAGGTAGCTCCGATCTCCGCTCCCATATTACAAATAGTGCCCTTGCCTGTACAGGACATGCTGATCGCTCCCGGGCCAAAATATTCGACCACGGCACCGGTACCTCCCTTAGCAGAGATAATTCCCGCCACTTTGAGGATCACATCTTTGGCTGAGGTCCATCCGGAGAGTTTTCCACTGAGTTGGACTCCTATGAGTTTGGGCATGCGGAGTTCCCAAGGCATTCCGGCCATTACATCTACAGCGTCTGCACCTCCTACTCCGATAGCTATCATTCCCAGTCCTCCGGCATTAACTGTATGGGAGTCGGTACCTATCATCATGCCTCCCGGAAATGCATAATTCTCCAATACGACTTGGTGTATGATTCCGGCTCCGGGCTTCCAAAAGCCTATACCATATTTGTTGGATAC
>JAJRUR010000230.1 GCA_024277695.1 Bacteroidota bacterium
ACTACTTTTTGAACATTGGAAATTGGGAGAGCTTGAACCGGAATTTACTGTAATGAAAATAGAACTTCTCGGCACCAAAGACAGCAAATCTTGCATCCTCAGCTATGACTTATATGACGAATTTGACCCTGAGACAGCAGTACATTCGATGGCACGTACTACCGGCTATGCAGCTACAGCAGCTCTCCGACTGATGGCAAAGGGGCTGTTTGCCGAAGCCGGTGTACATCTACCGGAGTTTCTGGCTGAAGATAGTGACCGGGTAGATTTTATATTGGGTGAACTCCAAAAGCGCAAAGTGGTCTATTGCTTTCGAGAAGAATATCTCGAATGATGGAGTGTTAGACTTTGGTATGCTATTTGATAGTAATACATATCTACTTAATAATCAATAGATATGTACTACAAATCGATTTGCAAAGCTATTTTGATCAGTATCGGCATACTCAGTATCAATGCCTGTGCATCCCTCTACAAAGCAGAAGAGCACGGATATAGTACATCCTTGGATGGCAGGAAAAAGGCTCGATCAAAACAGCCCGTCCGAGTCTCTAAACCCAAAAGAACTCAAAATGCTGAAAGTCCGGTGACATCCCTTCCACCCAAATCATTTTCTGCTGACCAAAGTTTTCGATCTAATATTATCTCCATAGCCAAAACTTATCGCGGTGTACCGTATCGATACGGCGGCACGGATCCATCCGGATTTGATTGTTCGGGATTTGTTCATTATGTATATAAGCAGCTTGGTATGTCGGTACCCCGTAGCTCAAAGACATTGGCGAAAGCCGGAAAGCGCAAAAAACTGAACCAATGCCGCCCGGGAGACATTGTATTGTTTGGGCAAGACGGAAAAGTGCAGCATGTAGGTATCGTATATGCGATATCCCCCAATAGGATCGAAGTGATCCACAGTAGCTCGAGCAAAGGGGTCATCATATCGGAGATCACACAAAGCCCCTACTGGAGAAAACGCATTATGTTTGTTCAAGATTTGACGGAGAAAAGCCATCATTCTTGAGTAGAAGCCGTACTTTCGCGTTTTAAAAAACTATTTTAGTGTTATGAATATTATTTTATTTGGGCCTCCGGGATCGGGTAAAGGGACACAGGCAGCATCCTTGGTTGAGCGTTTTGGTTTAGTACATATTTCTACCGGAGATTTGTTTCGTTATGCTCTGCAACATGAAACACCCTTGGGACTGGAGGCGAAGAAATACATGGAAAAAGGACAGTTAGTACCGGACGAAGTCACTATAGCTATGCTCAAAGAAAAGGTTATTTCAGAGGCGGATGCCAAGGGATTTATCTTTGATGGTTTTCCTCGTACTATCGCACAGGCGGAAGCTTTGGACAGACTGATGGAAGAAGAAAATACTCAAATCGATATTTTGCTCTCCTTAGAAGTGGACGAAGAAGAAATCGTTCAGCGATTACTTTCCAGAGGAGAAACTTCAGGCAGGGCAGATGATGCCGACGAATCGATCATCCGTAACCGATTCGGTGTATATCAAAAAGAAACTGCTCCGGTATTTAGCTATTACAATGATCAGAACAAAGCTGTAGCTGTCAATGGCATGGGACAAATCGACCAAATACAGGAGCGACTGGTTCAGGCTATAAGCCAATACGCATAAGTCCGCGAGGGCTTTTAATCATTCGAAAAAAAAATTTATCTGACAAGAGCCCGTGAGCAATCAAAATTTTATTGATTATGTCAAGCTCTATTGCCGATCCGGTAATGGAGGTGCTGGAAGTTCGCATTTTTTTCGCACCAGGTCCAATCCACGTGGTGGACCGGACGGAGGGGACGGGGGACGTGGAGGACATATTATCTTAAAGGGAAATCGCAATGTTTGGACCCTTCTCAAGCATCGTCTCAACCGACATGTAAGAGCAGGACATGGTAGTCCCGGAGGTCCTAGTCGCAGTACCGGTGCCAACGGTGCAGACAAATATTTGGAAGTGCCTTTGGGGACGCTGGCTTATGATGCGCAGACGGGCGAACTGTTGGCAGAAGTCCTCGATCACGATGCAGAAGTAATATTGCTACCTGGGGGTAAAGGCGGCAAAGGCAACTCCAATTTTGCAACATCTACCAATCAAGCCCCCCAATATGCTCAACCCGGCATACAGGGTATCGAAACAGAAGTCATCCTCGAGCTCAAAGTACTGGCAGATGTTGGGCTGGTAGGTTTTCCCAATGCAGGCAAATCTACTTTATTGGCTGCCATCAGTGCAGCCAAACCCAAGATTGCGGATTACGCTTTTACTACAATGGTACCTAGTCTAGGTATCGTATCTTATCGCGACGACAAATCTTTCGTCATGGCAGATATCCCGGGCATCATCGAAAATGCGCATTTAGGTAAGGGCTTGGGTATCCGATTTCTGAGGCATATAGAACGCAATTCCGTACTCCTCTATATGGTGCCTTGTGATGCGGATGATATCAAAAAAGATTACGAAATATTGCGCAACGAACTCATTCAGTTCAATCCCGAACTGATCGACAAAGAACATATTTTGGGCTTGTCCAAAGCTGATCTGATCGATGAAGAAATCAAATCGTGGCTCATCCAAGAATTGCCTGAAACGGTTTCGATCGTATTTTTTAGTGCAGTCACCGGAGAAGGCATTTCAGAACTCAAGGATAAAATCTGGGGATTGCTGCACAATAATAATTAACTCAAATTTCAGTATCCTGAAATATTTTTGTATGTATGTGTTTGCCATATTCTACAGGTCGCTCCGCCGGGGTTTTTTTTTGCATGAAGCTATTTTGTCATCTACTCTAGAGGAGCAAACGGTTTGTAGTAGCACCATAGGTACAAATATTGTTCTAGTGCCGTAGGTGTGACCTGTTCACCGTTTCTACCAAGCTATTCACTCAAATAAACATTTTTCAGTGCAGTCCATAAGCTATTTTTTAAGAAAGTGGATTTATTTAAGCTCAATCCATTGATTTTAACTACCGAAACTTTGAGTAATTAATATACGATTATTTCTTTTCTAAAATTACCGATTGGGTCACAATCAAATATTGGGCTATCAGATAAGTGCTCATGATGACTACGGACAGATGCACAGTACGCTGATCAAATACAAAAGTCACCAACGCCAAAACCATATCTGAGATCATAAAACTCAGTGCGCCCAAAAAAAGCAATAAAGAAGCTCTGCTTTTGAAGCGTAAGAAGACCTTATAGGCAGATATGGACATCAGGCAGATGACAAAAGCATAGACCGTCACAGCTACTCTTAGTTCAGTACCTACAGACGAAATAATAAAATACAAAAATCCCAGTGTACAGAGTAAAATAATTCCGGGAATTACAGACTTATTTTCTTTATTTTCAGAAGCCAAGCTATTTTTTAATTTTCCAAATCCCATGGTATAGCTCATGTGTGCCAATAGAAAAAACCCAAGCCCTATCATAAAATATCGATTGGACGCAGTAGCAGTATATATCAATGCCCAATCACCAAAAAAAGAAAACAATATACCCAGTGCTATCCAAGGTTTTATTTTGGATGTAGTGCTGCTACTCATTAAATAATAAATAACTAAGGTCGGCATGAGGAGCAGTTTAGAAAAAGAAATTAAGGCTTCTTGCTCTCGGATGATCATCATTAGATGGATGATGGTCCAAATGATATAGACGACTAAAACGATATATCCCTTGCTACTGCGCATTGCGCTTTCGGTCTTCTTGTTGTTTTTCTTCGCTGTCTTTGAACTTTATAAAAGCATCTCGGGCCTCCTTGACCAAATCTCTAAATAGGGGAGAGACCGTTTTGATGGCCCCACGTGCAGTTTGGGGTAGTGTCTCCAAATAGGGATAACTGACAGACTCTCTTATCGTCTTTTGCTTGACTATATTGGTGCCGATCAAAAACCAAAGCAAAAAACTGAAAGCCGTAGTAAAGAATAGTCCCAATAATATGGCACCTAAAGATTTATTGACAGTATTGAGTACCGGAGTTTTTGTGGCCTTATGGATAAACTTGCCTATAAACTTCAAGATGATCAGTACCAATACGATACTCGACGCGATACCGATAAAAAAATTAATAGGAGGCTTGAGTCCGGTGATATCTCCTAAAAGTTGGATGATCATTGGTGCTATTTTTAAAATAACGATCATTCCTATGAATATTCCGAGAATCGAATAAATCGTCTGGATGAGCCCTTTATTGTACCCGTAGAGTACTCCTGCTCCCATGATCACTAGTAATGCAATGTCTATCCCCATAGTTGGTAATTATTTGAATACATATATTTTGTGCAAGACAAAGTTAAACCCAATTCCGACAATCAAGCTGACTACAAGCCACGAAATTTTATAATCCAAGCCGATAAACTCCGTACAAAGCCATACACCCAAGGTATTGAGGATGAGACTTCCTGTAGCGGTAAGTCCGTATTTAAAGGCTTGTGGCCCCAATTTTTTATTACTTACCCGCCAAGTCCAATGTCGGTTCAGCATAAAATTGACCACAGCACCCACTGCCGCCCCGATCGCTCTCGAAATGACATAATAGATGCCCAGCACTTCGGTACATAGTATCATTACGACAAAATCAACCGCAGAACCTATCAGAGATGCAATTTGTGATTTGGCAAACACTTTCAAAAATCCTTTTTTGCTCATAATCTCTTTGCCGCTTTTTCTTTTTTATCTCGTGCATCACCCAACTTGAGTACCTTAAAGGAGTCGATGAGATTGAGTAACATGATGACCAAAGAACCTGCAAAAGCAAACTGGAGCAAAGTGTCCTCTCTAAAGATCTCCACAATCATCACCAAACATAAAATGATGCGTAGTTCTGTAGGGCCCACAAACATCGTATCGATAGTATAGCGATCGGATATTTTATAACGCATCAGTGCTACAATCATCGAGCCGCCATAAGCAACCACAAATACAAAAGAAACAATTTTCCATTCCGGAAAATAATAATAAAAACCCAAGCCGATGATACAGGCAGATATCCAGTCCACATTGATGTCCAAAGCCCAGCCATACCATTTTCGGGGTGTATTGCGATAATAAGCTATCCTACCGTCCAATGAATCTCCGAACCAATTGACCGCAAAACCAGCTACACTCAAAAACAAATATTTTTTATCTCCCACTGCCAATACCAAACCCAAAAAAACTATAATCGACCCCAATAGACCTATCGCAGTTAGATGATCCGGTTTGATAGCTTGGGGCATCAGCTTACATAAGTACTCTATAGTTTTATATTCAGCCTCGTAGAGCAAGTTGGATCGCTCTCGACTCCCGCGTATTCTTTTTTTTGCTTCTTTGTCCAAGGCATTTTATTTTATGATGATATGTCGTGCTTATCCGAGGAGATTAAAATGGATGAATACAGCCATAAGGATTAAGGTATATATACCCGCCAAGATATCATCTAACATAACGCCAAAAGCTCCTCCGATGTTTTCCATTTTCCGGATACCCAGCGGTTTTAAAATATCAAAAAAACGAAATAATACAAAGGCTGTTAAAATATATCGCCAGTCACAAGGTACTACCAATAAACCGATCCAAACTCCAACGGCTTCATCGATAACTATCCTTGAAGGGTCCTTGCCCCATTCTTTTTCTAAATGTCCTGTAGCCCAAGTGCCCAGTATTGTCGCTACAATGATAAGAAGAGTTTGGAAGATAAATGTATCTGCACTCGAGCGGCAAAACATCAGATACCAGATCAAAGTAGCCAGAGCAGCTCCTGCAGTCCCGGGTCCTTTCGGAAAATAACCGGAACCAAAAAAAGTAGCTATCCACTTATATAGAGTTGTCCATCGCATCGGGCAAAGGTAAAAGAAAAGATAACTCTTGGGCTTGAGTATCTTTCCAAATTTTATGCTGCCCGACATTTCTTTTGTATTTCAAGGATCCATTCTTTAAGACAAAAAAATAAACAAGTATAAGCCTCTTTTTCTACATTGAAAAGCATATCTTCGCAGCTTGAAATTATAATCCTCCCATGTTTGATAAGAAACGCTTTCTCGTTACTTCAGCCCTACCTTATGCCAATGGTCCTCTGCACATCGGTCATCTGGCGGGTGCCTATCTACCTGCGGACATTTTTGTACGCTATCTCAGGCTCAAGGCCAAAGATGTCGTGTATGTCTGTGGTTCGGATGAGCATGGAGCAGCCATTACTACTAAGGCACTCCAAGAAGGTATATCTCCCCGAGAGATCATTGATAAATATCATAAGCTGTTTGTTCAATCTTTTGAAAGCTTGGGCATTTCATTTGACTATTATGATCGGACCTCTGCTAGGCATCATCATAAAGTGTCCCAAGATTTTTTTAAAACACTATACAACAAAGGCGTACTCATAGAGAAAGAGTCTGAACAGTACTATGACGAAAAAAGTCAGATGTTTTTGGCTGATCGATACATAAAAGGTACTTGCCCTCATTGTGATCATGCCGAAGCCTATGGTGACCAGTGTGAGTCTTGCGGAACCAGTCTGAGTCCCCTAGAACTA
The DNA here is from genome assembly GCA_024277695.1 of Bacteroidota bacterium. Classification (GTDB taxonomy): domain Bacteria; phylum Bacteroidota; class Bacteroidia; order Chitinophagales; family Saprospiraceae; genus JAJRUR01. Next base: position 6,517 of record JAJRUR010000230.1, read on the forward strand.
AAGCATCCAAGCTCGACACTTTCGGGTGAGAAGCCGGTATTGCGAAAGACAACGCACTGGTATTTGCCTTTGGAAAAAAACGAAGAATTTCTTAAAGAGTGGATAACGCAAGGCAGTTGGAAGGGAAAAAAGCATCACGATCCAAGTAAGTGGAAGGCGCACGTGATCGGTCAGTGCAAGTCGTGGCTCGATGCCGGACTGCGTCCTCGAGCTATGACACGAGACCTCAATTGGGGTGTGGACGTACCTCAGGATATTCCCGGAGCTCAAGGCAAAAAACTCTATGTATGGCTGGATGCTCCTATCGGATATATCTCCTCCACTCAAAAATGGGCGGAAAAGACCGGTAAAGATTGGAGGGAGTATTGGCAGGATGAGGACAGCGCTCTGATCCACTTTATCGGAAAAGACAATATCGTTTTTCACTGTTTGATCTTTCCTGTCATACTCAAAGAATACGGCGGCTATAACCTACCCGTCCAGGTTCCTGCAAATCAGTTTCTCAATCTCGAGGACCAAAAAATTTCTACTTCGCGCAATTGGGCCATTTGGGTACATGAATTTGTCCGAGAGAACCCTGATTGGAAGGACCAACTCCGATATTATCTGACCAAAAATATGCCCGAACAGCGCGACAGTGAATTTACCTGGAAGGGCTTTCAAGAAGTTATCAATACCGAGTTGGTCAATAATCTATCCAATTTTATCCATCGGGTACTCGTCCTAACACAAAAATATTATGGGGGAGTCGTACCTGATTTTGACCCGGATCAAGATTTGATACCGGCCGAAGATGAGGATGGAATGTCTTATCACGATGCAGAGATGCTAGCACTCTTTGACTTGATCGATAGCGCTTGTCAACACTTTGATCGATTTGAGTTTAGAGCTGCTCTCCAAAAAATGTTGGAAATCAGTTCTGCAGGAAATCAAATCCTTCAATTCAATGCACCTTGGAAAACCATCAAGACAGAACCCGAGCGCACAAAAGTTGTCCTACATCTGATGATACAGTACGTGTCAGCTCTTTCGGTTTTGATGCAAGCATTTATACCCTTTGCATCAGAAAGATTGCGGAGCATGCTTAAGCTACCATCGGTCCAATCGGGAGATTTGTTAGAGATCCAAAATAAATTGGCTGAGGGCGAATCCCTTGTCTCGGCGGGCCATACGATTGCTACAGCTTCACATCTATTTTCAAAAATTGAAGACGAGGCCATTGATCGAGAAATAAAAAAACTCCAAGATAAGGCTAAAACTGTTGAAGATACATCAATCCAAACAATGAACTACAAAGACGACATCCCATTTGAGGATTTTCAAAAATTGGACTTAAGGGTTGCCCAAATCATTTCTGCACAGCGCGTTCCTAAAACGGACAAACTGATGCAGATCGCATTAAGCTTGTCCGGCGAAACACGGACAGTCGTATCCGGAATAGCTCATCAGTATAGCCCTGAGCAAATCATCGGCCGGCAGGTTACACTAGTGTGCAATCTGGCTCCACGCAAAATCCGCGGTATATTAAGTCAAGGTATGATTTTGATGGCCGAAGATCAAGATGGCAAACTACGTTTTATCGCACCGGATAAGGATGTGCGTCCCGGAAGTAGTATAAGTTGATTTTGATATAAGGGTACGACTAAAAAACGGAAAACCAATCTCATAGACGCGAAATCCAAAAAAACCTCTGACTGAATAGCAAGATGAATGTGTCGCAGCTACGGCGCTCGTTAATTAATACATATTAGTATCTTACAAAGAGGCTGCTCCTCCGGAGCATTAAAAACAAAAAACTCCGTAGGCTCGAAACCTTAATAGCTCCATAGGAGCGTCACCTTTGTAGCTCCGTAGGAGCGACACCTTAATAGCTCCATAGAAGCGACATCTTAATAGCTCCGTAGGAGCGGCACCTTATGGCTTTGTAAGAAAAGCGAAACACCAAAAACCAATGAAAAAATGTTAAATTTATAGAAAAATGAAAAAAATTTCTTGAATTATTTGGATATTATCATATATATATATATATGCCCCATCGATTTCTCTTAGAGGCTCGGAAAAGGATCCGTCTGAAGCTATTGGGGCAGTCGATGCTAGGCTGACATATAGGGAGAAATGGCAAACGTGCTATCAACC
>JAJRUR010000231.1 GCA_024277695.1 Bacteroidota bacterium
AGTTCAAGTATTATATCAAAATTCACCATATTAGGTATTATTTTGAAATACCTAAGAAGGTAAAATGTATAACCTAAGCGCAATATATTGAAAAGTTAGGAAATTCAAGTTTCGGTAGTTACAAAATAGAATAAAAGGGAGTTATGTGAGCTATAATTAACAGAGCTTCAGCGCATTGTAGGAACGAACAAAAAAACATCTCTCCATGCAATATACAAATAACTTCAAAGTCACCACTAGCTACTTTGTATCTTTTTGACCAACTCAACAAGTTTTTAAGGAGTTTTCCGTCAGATATTTGATTGCGTTTCGTATTGTTTCTGAAATATATTTGCGTGTATATAATGAACATATTTTACAGGTCGCCCCGCTGGGGCTTTTGTTTCTTTATCCTATTTATTCTACAATCAGGTCGCCCCGCCGGGGCTTTTGTTTTTGTCATCTGCTCCGGAGGAGCAAACGGTTTGTAGTAGCAGCACTGTAGGTATAAATATTGTAGTAGTGCCATAGGTGCGACCTGTTCACCGTTTCTATCAAGCTATCCACTCAAATAAATATTTTTCGGTGTAATCCATATCCTATTTTTCAGGAAAGTTGATTTATTTAACCTCGATTTATTGATTTTAACTCCGAAACTTGAGTTTCATTATATAGTTGCTCAGATTGGTTTCTTTAGTTAAGCCTAGTTTCCACCTTGGATATTGGCAGACTTTAGATCTCCAAAAAGAAATCTCCCGGTCATTCAAGATGGATGGAATCGTAAAGGATTAATTTCAAATACCGGAAATAAAAAGAAAGCTTTTAGTACATTGCAAGCTTGGTACAAATCTTTGATTAAGTAATAGACTATGAACAACTATTCTTCCCTTTTTTACATAATTTTATTTATCGGACTGCTAGCTTGCAATCAACAGACCAAGTCCCTGGTCAATACTCCAAGTACCACAAAACAAACGACCATCGTAGCGCATAGAGGTTTTTCGAGCATCGCTCCTGAAAATACCCTGAGCGCCTTTAGTGAGGCCATACAATCGGGAGCAGAATATTTTGAACTGGACGTACACAAAACTGCCGATGATGCTATTGTGGTTATTCACGACAAAACAGTAGATCGAACATCATCCAATATGATGACCGGAAGAATAGATAAAATGACTTTTGACCAAATTCAAAAGGTAAAAGTAGGCTTTGTAGAAAAATTTGGAAATCAATATATGGATGAAAAAATTCCGACACTTGAGGAAGCCCTCCTTTTAGCAAAATCCAAAATTAAAGTATGTATAGAAATAAAAGTACACGGTGCAGAAGAAAAAATTCTCCACATAATTAATAAAACTCAAATGCATGATGATGTCATCATCTTTTCTTTTTATTATGACGTTCTACTCAAAATACGACAACTGGATCCGAATATCAAATTGCTCTATCTAAAAGACCATGTCACCACCGAAGACTTTAGCTATGCAAAATTAATCAAAGCATCAGCTATTGGTGTCGGATATGCTACGAATCCTACAAAAGAATTTATACACGAAGCTCACCGCCAAGGTATTGAGATATGGAAATGGACAGTCAATAGTGAGGACCAAATGCATGATTTGATATCCATTGGCCTAGACGGCTTGATTACAAACTTTCCAAATAAAGCACTATCTATACGCAAGTCCTTAAGTGCGAGTGAAGGAAAATTCTTAAAAGAAATCTCTCCGTCCCAACGCTTAAACCAAAGAGTAGAAAAGCTGATGGCGAATATGAGCCTCGAAGACAAAATCGGTGAAATGACGCAATTGTCTATCGATATGCTTCTAGTTGGTAAACCCTATCAGGTCAAAGAACCCCTAGAGTTTGACCAAGAAAAACTCCAAAAGGCTCTTGTGGACTTTAAAGTAGGCTCCATTCTCAATAATGGTGGTCATGCCAGACCTCTCCATGAATGGCACAAAATAATCCGTACTATACAGCAATATGCTGTTCAAAAAAAATCTACTCATATTCCGGTACTTTATGGAATTGATGCTATACACGGTGCTAATTATGTAAGCAATGCTACGCTCTACCCGCAACAACTCAATCTCGCTACAACTTGGAATCCGGATCTGGTGCGCCAGTTGACATCAATTACTGCCTACGAAACACGTGCATCAGGAGTCCCCTGGGCTTTTGCACCGGTACTTGATCTTGGGCGTGACCCCAGATGGTCTCGATTTTGGGAAACCTTCGGTGAGGATGTCTTTTTGGCCAAACAAATGACCAAAGCCTCCATAATGGGCCTACAGGGAAATGACATCTCAGCTCCGACAAAATTGGCTGCTTGTATGAAACATTTTTTGGGGTATAGTATTCCCCGTACCGGAAAAGACAGATCTCCGGTTTTTTTGGCAGAGAGACAGTTGAGAGAATATTTTTTACCCTCGTTTCAGACAGCAATCCAAGCAGGTGCAAAAACCATCATGATCAATTCAGGCGAACTCAATGGCATTCCGGTACATGCCGATGAACGCATACTGACCGGACTATTGAGGCGAGAACTGGGATTTACAGGTCTGGCTGTAACAGATTGGGAAGATATTAAATATCTCTATACGCGACATCACGTCGCAAAAGATTACAAAGACGCTATACGTATAGCCATCAATGCAGGCATCGATATGTCCATGGTGCCCCTTGATTTAGATTTTCCCGTTTTGCTCAAAGAACTGGTACTCGAAGGAAAAGTACCCTTGCGCCGAATAGACCAATCTGTAAGACGCATTTTGACAGTAAAAACTGAACTTGGACTTTTTGAAGATCCCCTCATGGGACTTGACGATGATAATTATGAATTATTTGGGTCTGACCAATATCAAAAATTAGCATTACAAGGAGCATTGGAAAGTATCGTATTACTAAAAAATAATAATAATCTCCTTCCCCTTAATGGAAATAAAAACATCTTGGTATGTGGCCCGACTGCACACTCTTTGGCTGCCCTGAACGGTGCTTGGACAGGTACTTGGCAGGGAAATGATCCGCAATACGACACACCGGGCAAACAAACGATTTTTGAAGCCATAACTGCTAAATTTGGTCAGCGAGTCCAATATGTCCCCGGAACACAGATCGACAAAGAGGTAGATATCCAATTAGCTGTACGTCAAGCAAAAAAGGCCGATGTTGCTATCCTTTGTCTTGGCGAGATGCCGTATGTCGAAATACCGGGCAATATCCATGACTTAAGCCTGCCAAAAGCCCAAATAGATTTGGTAAAAGCCATTTCAAATACCGGTGTACCCATAGTGCTCATCCTCGTCCAAGGTCGTCCAAGAATCATCCAAGAGATAGAACCATTGGCGGATGCCATACTATTTGCAGGCCTGCCGGGCAATGAGGGAGCTCCTGCCTTAACCCAAATTCTTTCCGGCGATTATAACCCTAACGGCAGACTGTGTTTTAGCTATCCACGCTATGTCCATGACCTCAAGCTCTATGACCATAAAGGTACTGATCAGATAGATAAACATTTTGGGACAAATGTATTTAATCCACAGTGGAGTTTTGCCCATGGTCTGAGCTATACCTCTTTTGAGTATAAAGATCTTGAAATAGATAATTCAGCAGAGCAATTAAAAATATCTTTAAGAGTAAAAAACACCGGAAATCGAGACGGCCTCCATGTAATACCTCTTTTTATTACCGATAAAGTAGCTACTATTACACCATCTGTTAAACGCTTAAGAGGATTTAAAAAAATACATCTCAATGCAGGAGAGTCAAAAAAAATAGAATTTAACATCACCAAAAACGACTTAAAATTTGTTGGAAAAAATAATCAATGGATTTTTGAACACGGAGATTTCCTGATTCAGATAGGAGATCTAAAAAAAGAGTGCACCCTTTAATAAAAATGAATAAAAAATGTCCGTTTATGTAGCAGAGTTTCTCGGTACACTTATCCTTATACTTACAGGTGGCGGTGTAGTAGCAAGTGTCATCCTTAAAGGCGGCAAAGCTGAAAATGCCGGTTGGTATCCGATTGTAATGGCTTGGGGGCTTGCCGTAACTTTTGCAATTTATGCAGTGGGTAATATCAGTGGAGCCCACATCAATCCGGCAGTAACTCTGGGCTTAGCTTTTGTAGGCGACTTTGAATGGGGTAAGGTCCCTGGATATGTAATCGCACAAGTATTTGGAGCGTTTATAGGAGCAACTTTAGTTTGGATATTTTATATTCCGCATTGGTCTGTAACCAAAGACAAAATGACCAAACTGGGTGTGTTTTCGACCATTCCTGCTATGCGATCACCGATACATAATTTTTTTAGCGAGATGCTCGCCACAGCCCTTTTGTTATTTGCATTAAAATTTATAGGAGTCCATCAATTTACCCAAGGACTGAATCCGCTTGTAGTCGGAGCACTCATAGTACTGATCGGGTTAGGACTCGGTAGTACAACGGGTTTTGCTATTAATCCGGCAAGAGATTTTGGGCCGAGGATGGCTCACTTTTTGTGGCCGATTCATGACAAAGGTGGCAGCGATTGGTCTTACGCTCCTATACCCATTATAGGACCTGTATTAGGGAGTTTTCTCGGTGTATCTTTGTACAATGTCCTTTTTTTGGGCGCACTTGAAATCAAATATTTCATTGTATTTATTTTGGCATGTATAGTGACGTTTTGGGCTATTATTAAGAGACCTAAACACTAATAATTATGAAAAAATATATCGTAGCACTCGACCAAGGCACTACAAGTTCGCGATCAGTACTCTATAACCTCAATGCAGAACAGATAGCCATCGAACAAAAAGAATTCGAACAAATCTTTCCACAGCCCGGGTGGGTCGAGCATGACCCAAAAATGATTTTACAGACACAATTGCAGACTTTTTCGGAATTATTAAAAAATAATGATATCGATCCGAAAGAAATAGCCGGTATAGGCATAACAAATCAAAGAGAAACTACAGTCGTCTGGGACAAAATCTCTGGAGAGCCTATATATAATGCTATTGTATGGCAAGATACTCGGACATCGGAAATTTGCTCAGCATTAAAAAAAGCCGGATTAGAAGAAAGGGTCAAGTCCAGCACGGGTTTAGTTATCGATTCCTATTTTTCGGGGACAAAAATTAAGTGGATACTAGATCATGTACCGGGCGCAAGAGAGCGGGCAAAAAACGGCGAGCTCTTATTTGGGACGATAGATACCTGGCTCATCTGGAACCTTACTGCCCGAAAAATGCACGCTACAGATTATTCTAACGCATCGCGTACTATGATCTATAATATCAAAAGCTTACAATGGGATGCATATCTTTTGGAGGCATTGGAGATACCTAAAACCATCTTGCCCGAAGTAAAGCCCTCAAGCACAGATTTTGGACAGATGGAGTATGACGGAGTCAGTATCCCGATCCAAGGAGTGGCAGGCGACCAACAAGCAGCACTCTTCGGTCAAGCTTGCTTCCAAAAAGGCGAAGCCAAAAACACTTACGGGACAGGTTGTTTTCTACTGATGAATACCGGCCCGGAAATGCAACTATCTAAAAATGGATTATTGACAACGATCGCCTGGGGGATAGATGATCAAGTATATTATGCCCTAGAAGGAAGTGTTTTTATTGCCGGTGCAGCAGTACAGTGGCTCCGAGACGAGTTACAAATCATTGCTTCGGCATCAGAGACAGAAGCACTCGCAGTGCAGATAAGAGGAGATAATCCCGTATATGTCGTACCGGCCTTTGCCGGCTTAGGAGCACCCTACTGGGATATGTATGCCCGCGGCGCTATATTTGGACTTACGCGCGATACCGGCAAAGCACATTTGGTCAGAGCAACATTAGAGGCCATGGCATATCAAACCAAAGACTTGGTAACTGCTATGCAAGAAGATAGCGGGACACCCTTACGTGTGCTTAAAGTAGATGGCGGGGCTTGCGCCAATAACTTCTTGATGCAGTTTCAGGCGGATATATTACAAACACTAGTCGAGCGTCCCAGCCAAGTGGAATCCACTGCCTTCGGTGCAGCTTGCCTAGCCGGAATATCTTTGGGTATTTGGGATATGCAAAAAATAAAATCGCTCAAATCTTTGGATCGTAGATTCGTACCAAAAATGAAAATAGAACAAGTACATCGCCTGTATGAAGGATGGAAAAAAGCTATTCATAGAACAATGAAATGGAATGAAACCGAATAAGTTTTCAGTAGAGGAAAGAGCCAAGATCTTAGATCGACTATCAAAAGATTATTTTGATATTTTGGTCATTGGTGGCGGCATCACCGGCGCAGGAATAGCACTCGATGCCTCGGCAAGAGGCCTAAAAGTCGCCTTAGTCGAAAAAGGCGATTTTGCTTCCGGAACGAGCAGCAAATCTACAAAACTGATTCACGGAGGGCTTCGATATTTAAAGAACTGGGAGTTTTCACTCGTCAGAAAAATCGGAAAGGAGCGAGCTGTATTGCACAAATTGGCACCTCATTTGGTCCTTCCGGAAAAAGTACTGCTCCCCATATTAAAAAATGCTGCTTTAGGTCCGAAGACCTATGCTTTGGGACTGTGGATTTATGACTTTCTAGCCAACGTCAAAGGCAATGATCAACGCAAAATGCTATCCAAAAAAGAAGCACTGGCGATAGAACCCTTACTACCTAAAAACAAAACTTTGGCTGCCGTACACTATGCCGAATATCGGACAGATGATGCTAGACTTACATTGGAAGTAATCAAAACAGCACTACTCTATGATGCTGCCATAATCAATTATAATGAAGTATCAGGATTGGATGCAACAAATCACCGTATCCAAGGTGCTCAAGTAAGAGATCTGATCTCAGACAAAAGTTATAACATCAAGGCGCGGTATGTAGTCAATGCAACCGGACCTTGGGTTGATCACTTACGCGTACTCGATGCTCCCATTAAGGGAAAAAAGATAAAACTGAGCAAAGGAGTTCATATAGTATTTGACAAAAAAAAACTACCCATTCGGCAGAGTATCTATTTTGAGGGAGAGGATGGAAGGATGATTTTTGTCGTACCGAGAGCAAAAGTTTGCTATCTCGGTACTACGGATACTCCTTTTGATGCTCTTCCTGATCAAGTGGATATCAGTACGCGCGATATTCAATATTTGTTGAGCCAAATGAACGATATGTTTCCCGATATCCACCTAAAACCATCTGATATCATTTCAGCTTGGGCAGGATTGCGACCATTGATACACGAAGAGGGCAAATCCCTCGCTGAAATATCTCGCAAAGACGAAATATTTATCTCAGATAAGGGTCTGATATCCATAGCAGGTGGAAAACTCACCGGTTATCGTCTGATGGCAAAGCGAGTCGTTGATCTGATCCGTAGCTTGTACTATAAAGAATATAATTCAACATTTGGTCAAAGTACTACACAAAACATAGTAATACTAGGGGGGATATTTGAAAATTTTGAGGCTGTCCGAGCATATATTGAGACGCTGACTAAGCAATTCAAAAGCTATAATTTGGAGTCCGACATTGCGGAGTATTTAGTACACAATTATGGCAAGCAGTCCGAGCATATACTTGCTCAGTTAGACAAATTGGCCGGCACAACGGCTGAAGAAAAACTTATCCGCTCAGAGCTTCTCTTTTGTATGGATCATGAAATGGTTGTAAAACCCTTAGATTTTTTTGTGCGCCGTACAGGAAAAATGTATTTTGATGTACGCAGTGTCATACAATGGAAAGATATAATCCTCTCCGATATGCAGAAAAGATTTAATTGGACTCAGGAGAAGAATATGTATTTTGAGAATCAATTAAATATTTTAGTAAAAGGGTTTAATTATAATTAAAAAGATATGCGCATAACTATAATCATCTCCATTATTATTCTTTTTATTTCTTGCCAAAAACCAGAAATAAAAAAACCTCCAAAGGTCATTGACGTTGCTCCAAAACTGTTGCCGCAGCACCCTTTGCGTTAGCTAAATATAACATCTCGACATACAGTAGGTGGGAAAACTTTGTCCGCTACAAAAGCCTCAAAATAGTGCAAGCTCCGCAACGCAAACTAGCAAAAAAAAGGCCGGCTTTTTTTACATAAAAGCCGACCTCTTATCCATATGAAACACTATTATTTTTTCTTCTTGGTCCTGTCTTCAAACTCAATTTTGAAGGTCAATCGACCACACTCTCTATTGGGAGCATTCATTTTTTTCTCAAACTTATAATAAGCTGAAGCATCTAGCGCCTCGCGGATGACATCCGTATCCGTTATAGTGCTGTGTACAGGATCAAATTCTACATATGTGACCTTGCCCTGCTTGTCCACACATACATTTACACTCATCATACCCTCTTCTGCAATGATGGCACTCAAGTTTGGCCGTTCGATGATTCTTCTTGTCAGTACACCATCTCCGGAAAACATACCGTCTCCACTGCCTTCACCTCCATCTCCCATATCATCATCTCCTGCGCCACTATCGGCATTTCCTTCACCTTCACCGTCCGCCTCGCTATCTCCGGCATCTCCACTTCCGGCACCTTCCGTAGTAGATTCACCACCCGCTTCTGATGCTTTGGACTCGGATTCTTCGGCAGACTGATCTGCCTCCTCTTCTACGATGTCCTCCACATTGATCTCCGGAAGATCTACCGGTACTTCGTTAGGAACCGGTACAGGTACAGGAGCAGGATTTGGTACAGGCTCAGGAACCGGCACCTTGACCTTAATGTCTTTAACTTGTGGTATGGACGGCGCTTCCGTAGGCGAAGTGACAATTGGTTTTGTCGGGAGAGCTTTGACCGCCTTTACTTTAGGAGCTTCTGCTTTCTTAGGTGTCATCACTTCGGACTTTTGACTGCGCTTAGAGCTCTTCTTTGCACCTGCATGCGAAGATCCCGAACTCTCAAACTGAATGACTATAGCCTGCTGAAAAGGCTCTTCGGGTACTTGACTAAGAAAAGGGATAAGGGCCAATATCAATATGACTCCATGTACACTCATCGTGATGCGCATACTTTTCTTTTTTCGTTTCTCTGCTGCCTTTTTACTTAGATAGTTGTTCATAACGCGTATTTTTTAAAGATGATCAAATAGTAAAACTCCTCGTTTGTCGTGGGAGTCTTTGCCCTTTAGACTGCACCAAAAACTTAAATACATTTAAAGAAACCTTAAAGTCTTGGTACTATTCTGTGTAGATATTATCGGCCTATACGCGTTTTGATTTATTAGTAAACATCCTTAGATATGCATTTATTGTGCCAAAATGAACTAAAATAATAATAATCTGTTGAGTTAGTTATGGCAAGAAGATCCAAAAAATTTGATTACGGCAAGGGAAAGTACTACTTTGACATCCTCAATGGACAGTCGGCGATTACGATTTCGAGGCTAAACCGAGAAGAAGCAGTATATGCCTTCCAGAACTATCTAAAAATAGGCAAAAACGCCAATTGGCTAGGTTTATGGGATGGAAAAAAGTTTCAAGATACTGACCCCCTAAAGATTTCATAGTACCGGCGAACTTCCAACTAATGCTGCTCTATGAACTATGATATGATGCGAAAGGCTTATCGAATCACTGTATCCGGCAAAGTACAAGGAGTGTGGTATAGGGCCTCTACAAAGAAAATGGCTGAAGACTTGGGCATAATGGGTTCGGTACGCAATCTCCCCAATGGCAGTGTCGAGATATTGGCTGAAGGTCCGTCAGAGGCTCTTGGCAAGATGGTTAATTGGTGCCTCGAAGGCCCCAAAGCAGCTC
>JAJRUR010000232.1 GCA_024277695.1 Bacteroidota bacterium
ATTCAGTTTGATGACTTTAATCCGGACGAGTCTTTTGAAGATTACACACCGCAACTCAATATACTACCGAGAATCTCTATTTCATTTCCGATATCGGACGAAGCGAACTTTTTTGCGCATTATGATGTAAGAGTACAGAGACCATCATTTAATCAAACTGCGGCCTCACCACTACATTACTACTACTTTTTGCGCAATGCAAACAATATAGCCAATCCTAATCTAAAACCACAGACTACTGTAGATTATGAAGTTGGTTTTAAACAAAAGATCAGCAATTCGGCAGCGATTACCCTATCAGCATATTATAAAGAGCAACGTAATATGATTCAGTTGAGGACTATCAAAAATCTGCCACTTTCTGAAAATAATATTGTGTCTCAGTATACCACGTATGATAATATTGACTTTGGTACGACCAAAGGATTTACCTTCCAGCTGGATATGCGTCGTAAGAATAACTTACAAGGTACAGTCAATTATACATTGGCATTTGCTGATGGTACAGGATCTGATGCCAACTCTGCGAGTGGCTTGACTCAAAATGAAGTAATCCGTACCTTGAGTCCCTTGAGTTTTGATGAGCGTCACAATCTAAATGTGATATTGGACTATCGGTATGCAGGAGGTAATAAGTATGATGGACCTACAATTTTTGGCTCAGATATCTTTGCCAATGCCGGGATTAATATTCAGACCAATGTAGTATCCGTAAGACCCTATACCAGATCTGTCGATCCTACTCCGCTACCACAAATCAACGGTGATGGTATCCGAGGTACACTCAATGGATCACGCAAGCCGTGGATAGTAAGTCTTGACGGAAGACTGGACAAGCAGTTTGATTTGACCAAAAAAGCGGATGGGCGAAGAGGGCTTGGTTTAAAATATCTGCGCGTCACAAATATTTTAAACCAAGCTAATGTCCTCAATGTTTTTGACGCTACAGGCTCACCAGATGATGATGGATTTCTCAATTTTTCTGAGGGTAGAGTACGACTGGCAGACTTCGGCGATGATGAGCGTGCAAGACAGTCCTACATCGACGCATATCGCTGGGGAGTATTACGTCCCGGATTTTTTACACAACCTAGAAGAATATTTATCGGTACACGGTTTACTTTCTAGAAAAAAAATTAATAACAGCTATAATCTAAAATATAATTATTATGTTGATTCGAATAAAAATTACTTTCTTTTTTCTCCTATCGGCGATAAGCCTAAGTTTTGGGTATATGACACCGCGGGATGGTCAAAAAGACAATAAGACGATTAACTTTAGAGTGGAGTGTCAACCCGGACAAGCATCTATCGACTTGGATATCAATAATGTACGAGCACGCTTGCTCCAGAGTGGATCCATATTTTGGGATGGACGCAGTACAGGACGATATATTGTGCCGAAGGTGGACCCGGCATCCGGAGAACTTGAAGTGTCTTCGATATTTGCCGGAGGAGTATGGATAGGAGGAATTCAGGCAGGTAACTTTAGAGTTGCAGCCGTACAATATGGAATTAATCAAGGCAATGTAGATTGGTATCCGGGACCACTCAATCCTTTTGATGGAGAAGTTAGCCAGCGGACTTGTGAAAACTGGGATAAGCACTTTACAGTATATGGAACAGAGGTACAAGAATTTTTGCGACGACTCAAGGAGACAGATGGTAATCTGACCAAGGATGATATTCCGGAAGGTGTTTTGGGTTGGCCGGCTACGGGCAATCCGTTCTTTAGAGAGCAGCATGGTTTTGACTTGCCCAATACTCAGCAAGGTTTGGCCGGATTTTGGGATGCGGATTTTGATCAACTCTATAATCCGCTAAAAGGTGACTATCCGATTATCGAAATACGTGGCTGTAATGAGCCTACTTTTCCCGATATGATGATCTTTTGGATATATAATGATAATGGTAATGTCCATCAAGAATCTAATGGTGATCCTATCCGAATGGAGGTGCAAGTACAGTCCTTTGCATTTGCTACCAACGATGAGATCAATAATATGACCTTCTATCGTTATAAAATGATCAACCGAGCTCCTCAAAGCATTGACAGTATGTATTTTGCCAATTGGGCAGATCCCGATTTGGGATGTTCCGAAGATGACTATATCGGTAGTGATGTCGGGGAGAGTATTGGATACATCTATAATAGAGACGCGATTGATGGAGAGAATGGTTGCGACTGTAATGTTGGAGGTCAATCCACACCGACATATTGCAACACAGTACCTATGCTTGGGATCGATTACTTCAGAGGCCCCTTGACACCGGCAGTACCCTTTGAGTGGATCGTACCTATCGATTGGACACCACCGACAGAGTCTGATTCGGTTTGTCTCATTGAAGATATAGAAGAACTACCGGGAGACTCTACCCTACGCGTAACCGGAACTTGTAGATATGAGATCGGGATGTCATCCTTTACCTTTTATGTAAGACCAGGGACAGGGCTTTCTGCTGCTCAAACCGACCCGATAGATGCTCCGGAGTACTATCGCTACCTGTCCGGATCTTGGAGAGATGGAACTCGATTCACTTATGGAGGCTCAGGCTATGATCCCGTATCGACAGATTATATCAATTATGCATTTCCTGATCCTCCCAATGATGAGGACGGGTGGAATATGGTGTCGGCAGGACTTCCGGATATTGATCCTCGATTTGTACAGGCTTCCGGTCCATTTGTTCTGGAGCCGGGAACTGTCAATGAGTTAATCGTAGGGATGGTATGGGTTCCGGACATTCCGGATTATCCCGCTCCGAGTCTCCAACCGCTTCTGCAGGCTGATGTGGCTGCACAAGGATTATTTGACAATTGTTTTGGCCTGTTGGATGGTCCCTATGCTCCAAATGTCTCCATCATCGAACTAGACCAGGAGTTGGTCATCACACTATCCAATCCTGACTGTGGAGAACTCGATGATGCCAATAATTATAATGAAAACTATATAGAGCGGGATATCTTTGCACCAAAGGAGTTGGGAGATGTTTTTTATCGATTTGAAGGGTATAAAATATATCAACTTGAAAACCCTAATGTAACGGCTACAGAATTAGAAGATGCTAACAAAGCCCGTATCATCGCCCAAGTAGATGTCAAAAATGGCATTTCTAAGATATTTAACTGGAAAGGGGTACCGCATCCGGTACCTGACAGTGGTATCATATTTGTGCCGGAACTCCAAGTGGATGGCGCTGATGCCGGTATTCGACATAGCTTTAGCATTACAGAAGATCAGTTTGCACTAGGGGCTCGTGAGTTGGTCAATCATAAGAAATATTATTTTATAGCGATAGCCTATGCTTACAATAATTATTTATCCTTTAATGAAGAGTCCGGTGTCGGTCAGAAGCGATTGTACTTGGCAGGCAGAAGGAGTGCCTGTGGTCGCGAAATCGAAACGTATACAGGAATACCCTTTATGCAGGTGGATAAAGAGATCCATGCTGAGTATGGTGATGGACCGATTATAACACGTATAGAGGGTCAAGGAGCAGGAGGTAAATTTTTAGAAGTACATGATGATATAGAATCTGCGATTTTGGACGGTAGTTTTGATAATCGAGTAGAATATCTCCCCGGTAGAGCACCGATCGAAGTGAGTATATATAATCCGCTCGCAGTAAAAGACGGCAAGTATCGTCTGAACATCCGAGATGCCAATACGGATGATGATGAATTGAGGAGTCCTAGTAGTTGGACTTTGAGTGATCAAAATGGCAACGTGATCGCCAATTCGGATTTTCCGGTTGAGCGATTCAATGAGCAATTGATAGCAGATTTGGGTATTTCTATAGCCATGGGACAATCCATAGAGGCAGGAGATGAATCGTCTGATACGAAAGGACTCATAGGTTTGGAGGTCGAGTACGAGGATGATGCTAAGCCGAGTTGGTATTCTTCTTTTCCGGATGACTATGCCGTTCCAGGCATACCAGCCAACGTCGTAGGTCCGGCCTGGGATTATATTCGGTATGGTATCGGACAAGCTGATCCTGAATTTGAGTATTATGCAACTTGGGAGGATGGACTTTTCTATCCTTATTATGTAGCTAACTACCGACCGAATGCTACGCATATATCACCGGCGTGGCAGCGAGGAGGTCGAAATGGTGGTGAGCGGGTACGAAATGAAGCTCCTCTGTCAGAACTGAATAATGTCAATATCGTTTTGACAAGTGACAAGTCTAAATGGTCAAGGTGTGTAGTTATTGAGAGTGCTAGTAATTTTCATACCGGCAACGCTATCGGTTTGCAAACAGAAGGAGGAGCCCGTCTCTTTGAGTTGAGAGAACATCCTTCCGTTGGTAAGGATGATAATGATGGAGATGGACTTCCTGATCCTGATGGAGCTGTTGACGATGATGGTGATCCTATCGTAGGGATGAGTTGGTTTCCGGGGTTTGCTTATGATGTCGAAACCGGTCAGCGCTTAAATATCTTTTTTGGAGAAAACTCTATCTATAGCAAATCGAACTTTGCCGGTCAGCCCAATGGATTAGATACCATTATGACAGGAGCAGATATGCTATTCAACCCGATCCCCAATGATTTAATGCTTATCATTCAGGCTTTGGATCCAATCAATATAGTTAGTGGCTGCGGACATATGCTATATGTGACGAATGAGGCTTACGATGAGTGTAATAGTATCTACACCGATCTCAAAGCCGGAGGAAGTACAAATACTCGAGAGGTGGCAAAGAGGATTAAGTGGTTTTCTTTTGCAAGACCCTCAACTCCTATGCTTTCGCTTGATGAGGGTTTGATACCGAACGACGCACGCATCAAATTACGCGTAGAAAACCCTTACGCTACAGCAGAACCCGGCAAAGATGCCAATAATGGATATCCCACATACGAGTTTGAATTGACAGGATTTGGGCCAACAGCCATAAATTTTGAAGGAGAAGCCAGTCAACTAGATGCAATCCGTGCTGTTCCAAACCCTTATTATGGATTTTCTTCTTATGAGACCGGTCGATCAGATAATCGTATCAAGATCACCAATCTGCCAGCCAAAGCTACGATTACGATCTACTCTTTAGATGGCAAGTTTATCAGAAGATATGAGCGCGATGAACAACCGTACCAAATTGAAGAGCCTACTGCTCCTATTCGCTCCGAGCAAGTTATCCCAGAATTGGAGTGGGATCTTAATAATTTTGCAGGTATTCCGGTGGCAAGCGGTGTTTATATCATCCATATAGATGCACCCGGCATAGGCGAAAAAGTCGTCAAATGGTTCGGAGTACATAGGCAGTTTGATCCTACCGGATTGTAATAGAACATAAGAATTTGATTTAAAACAAAGCAAAAAAGACATAGAAATGCAAAAAATAAAATTAATCATTCTTTTTAGTGTGTTGAGCGCTGTGACACTCATAGCCGGTAATCCTGATAGACAAGGCGAGTCGGGAGCTGTAGAGTTGCTTATGAATCCTTGGGCGAGAAGTGCTGGATTGCACAGTCTGACTACTTCACTAGTGGGTGGTGTAGAAGCGATGCGGATCAATGTTGCAGGGCTGGCTCGTATCCAAAAAAGTGAGTTTGTAGTAGGGCATACGCGTTATTTTAGCGGTACAGACATCAATCTCAATTCATTGGGCTTTGCCCAAAAAATAGGAGAAGGAAGTTATATCGGTGTATCGCTCATGGCAGTTGATTTTGGAGAGTTGGAAGTAACCACAGGTGCACTACCGGAAGGGACGGGTGCTACATTTTCACCCAGTTATTTTAATCTTGGTATTGGCTTTAGCCATATTTTTGAAAACAAAATCACCGTGGGTGTCTTGTTCAGAATGATTTCTGAAGGCATTAGTGATGTCTCAGCTTCAGGAATAGCTTTGGATGCCGGTGTGCAATATGTGACCGGAGAGCGGGACAATTTCAAATTGGGGATTGCGCTGCGCAATATCGGATCGCGTATGCGATTTAGTGGTGAAGGGCTTTCTTTTAATGCCCAAAATCCTAATGATACGCCCATACCTGTAGATATAAAAGGCGATGTACAGTCAGCGAGTTTTGAGATGCCATCTACGCTCAATATCGGTATTAGCAATGATTTTTTCTTGACTTCTCAAGTGAGAATGACGGCTGTAGCTAACTTTACATCAAATGCTTTTTCTCGTGACCAACTCGGAGCAGGATTAGAGTTTTCATTTATAGAGCAGTTTATGATTAGAGGAGGTTATCGGCTTGATGTAGATAATGATGTCGAAAAACAAAACCTTTATGATGGTTTGAGCTTTGGAGCTACTGTCCAAGTACCCTTTAAGAAAGATGGGGACTCCAAATTTGCCATTGACTATGCATATCGGGCGACTTTTCCATTTGATGGGACACACAATATATCAATACGGATAGGTCTGTAAGAGGGAACTTTTTTGGACAAAAAAGCGTATTTTGTCATACAGGACGTTTTTATCGAGATGGTAAAAACGTTCTGTTATTTAATGAAGGCTCCGTAATGGAGTCAAATCTTGTCAAACAGAACACAATTACTATGTCAAAATATACATACTTAACCCAAGAGGGATATGACAAACTTACAGCCGAGCTTCAAGAGTTGAAGTCAGATGGTAGAGCTAATGCAGCCAAAGCGATAGCTGAAGCTAGAGAAAAAGGCGACCTTTCGGAAAATGCGGAATACGATGCGGCAAAAGATGCACAGGGGATGCTCGAAATGAAAATTAACCAGCTCGAAAAAACCTTGTCGATGGCGCGTATCATAGACGAAGAAGATGTAGATACATCCAAAGTAACCGTATTGAGTAAAGTATCTATCCGAAACCTAAAGACAAATAAAGAAATCACATATCAACTAGTATCAGCTGCAGAAGCTAATCTTAAAGAGAAAAAGATATCGGTAAGTTCGCCTATTGGAGAGGGACTTCTGGGTCGAGGAGTAGGTGAAGTAGCGGAGATAGAAACCCCGGGCGGTATCCTCAAATTTGAAATATTGGACATCAGCATTTGATATGGAAGCCAGTATATTTACAAAAATAATCCGCGGAGAGATCCCGAGCTATAAAATTGCAGAGACAGAAA
>JAJRUR010000233.1 GCA_024277695.1 Bacteroidota bacterium
ACAAAGAAACGCTAGGCGGAGCTCGTACACAGTCGGATATCTCAGGTGTAACCGACTATCGGATGAAAAATGATGCAGAATGTCTCGATACTATCCGAGATTTGGTGGACAAAATGGGTCACCGTCCCACAGCCGGATTTGACAGAATTCAAGCCAAAAGTCCCAAAAATGATCTTGAAGACATTTATGGAATCTTCCCCGATCAATCACACAAACCATATAATAGCAAGGCACTCATACGGAGTTTGGTAGATGACTCCAAAATAACAGAATACAAGGCCGGCTATGGTAAGACGATCATCTGTGCTTATGCGCGCATAGACGGATGGTCTGTAGGTATTGTCGCCAATAACCGTCAAGTAGTCAAAAGTGCCAAAGGCGAAATGCAGTTCGGTGGAGTAATCTACTCCGATTCGGCAGATAAAGCCACAAGATTTATTATGAACTGCAACCAAAAGAAAATCCCCTTAGTGTTCCTCCATGATGTCACCGGTTTTATGGTAGGTACGCGCTCAGAACATGGAGGTATCATCAAAGACGGCGCCAAAATGGTCAATGCTGTAGCAAACTCTACGGTACCCAAAATCAGTATCGTGATGGGCAACAGTTATGGCGCAGGTAACTATGCTATGTGTGGAAAGGCTTACGATCCAAGATTTATAGCAGCTTGGCCGACAGCCAAAATCGCCGTGATGGGTGGTACGCAAGCAGCACAGGTTCTAGCACAAATTCAGTTATCCTCTCTTAAAAAACGGGGCGAAGAACCGGATGAAGCTAAACAAAAAGAACTTTTTGAGCAAATAAAATCAAAATACGACCAACAAACTAGTCCCTACTATGCAGCAGCGCGCCTTTGGGTAGATGCTATCATTGATCCGGCAGATACGAGAAGTTTTATCTCTAGAGCAATAGAAGCAGCCAATCATGGGATAGTACAGCCTTTTAATCCGGGTGTGATCCAAGTATAGTGGACTATAACGGCAGATCATCCACGTCTGACCAAAAAACAAACAAGCCACTCCCGTGTGAAGTGGCCTGTTTGCAACAAATTATAATCCCATGAACATATCCAAAACAGAATTCATTTGATTTGAAGACGAAGACTCAAATGAATTTGGAAATATTAGTCCTAAGTAAAGTTTTAAGATAAATTGCGAGCTTGCACACCGAGGCGAGCAAGGCTCGCAATTTTAATCCCGTGAACATTCAGGGCAAATACTTCTATTTGCTATCCAAAATGTCAAATGACTTCTTTACTTGATACAAGGATAGAAAGAAATAAAAGGCCAAACAACCACAAAAAAACAATTATATCATATATTTATTATTTATATATGTATTAATAACTATATGTATTATACTATATTTTAGCATTTTATCAAGTTATTAAATTACTTTTGATGTATTTTTGTTTATTTTTTGTAAAATTAATTGGTAATATTATGGTGCATATTTCTGCATTATTCAGTAAAAAGAGATCAAAATGAAGCCAATTATGACGGAAAGTAGTATCTAAACAAGTTCAAAATCCAGATTATCGCCTGCAATAGCTTTAGGTCTTTATGGCAATCAGACGCATGCAGCGTAGCGCCATACGGCAATTCGTCAAAAATTATGGTTCTAAGTTATAATGTGACTGCAATTCTAACTTCATTTTTGAGATATCTTTGAGTTCGATATTGTGCAGGAAAAGGCGTAAAATATTCAGTTGATCAAGCACCTCTCTGCTCGAATAGTGGGGGATGTATTTGCCTAGTTGGTGATTTTCTTTTAGTGTATAGGTCTTATCCAGTATGTGCAATATTTTCTTTACTATTTGGCTTTTGTCTTTAACATCCTTTCTGAATAATCTTAAGTAGTCATATAAGAGAAAATCGAGCCGTTTGTCGTATTCATAGCATTGTATCAATCGTAGCGTTATCTGGTCACGGACCAACGGAGGGAGATCTTTAAAGGATGAGATGATCGAGTTATCTGCTGGTGCAAGCGCCTTGGATCTCTCCAGAGGTTCGGGATGTGACTGTACAGAGTCGGTATCAAATCCATAGATTTCATCCGTAGAATTATAAGAAGCCAGTAATCCGGATGGCTTATCCAACCAATAATCTTTCCAAGTGATATTTTGGTTTATAAAAAAAGAATCTATATACACCGCATCAGAGTACTTTATGTGTGTACTATCCAACTGTGCCAAAGCCTTGGCAGGTGCACTGGCATTATTATCCAATTTAGAATATAGTATCAAACCTAGCGAGTCTGCTTCGTCTTCAAATATTCGACTGTTTGCATGGAGTTGATAAATTATTTTGCGATAGCTATTGAGTTGCTCCAGATTCTTTTTTTTCTTTTGGAGCATCATCTTTTTGTATGTATCTGATTTTCGAGTCTTCGCCAAATGTTGTAATTTTTGTCGAGTATGCTCAAGTTGATCGTGAGCTATTTCGTGACAAAGCACAAAACTCAGTTCATCGATACTATCATAAAACCCCAAGAGTCCCAAATTGATTATGATGATACCATCTCCATAGCTCGTTGCGTTGGGTATGATTGATTTGCTTAGGAGTATCAGAAAATAATCGCTATCCTCGGAGATCACCGGGTCTATGATACGCATAATAAAAGTGCTCAAGGTATCATCAAAAATAAACTGACCCTCTCGCACATCATTACGCAACTGCTTATATTGTTCCTTGACTAATAATTTATAGTACTTATTCTGATGCGAACTCCTGGACAAATGCTTGCGCTCCTTGTCCTTTAACCTTTCAAGAATAGCCTCAGTTTGTGATGAGTCTTCATCTTGTGCTAAAATACTTATAGAAAATGACAACAATAATAGTGCGGCAACAATCAAGCGTTTCATAATATCCAATAACTGTACAGATTCATACTATGGCCTCTAGGGAGTTCAAATATACTATTGTACTTCTTAATAACTCATAAATTATTGGAAGTGTTCCACAAAAAGTTAAGAAAGCGCATGAGAGAACGCAAGGGTTTACCGCAAAGGATCCCCAATCAGACAAAGGGATTGTCCTCTCCCTAGCCCCCTCCAAAGGGGGATAACGTCACTACTCGCTTATTGCGCTTGACAGCTTATGCGCTTGTGATCCTCGATTTAGACATCTCGCTTTATCTTCGGCAGCGGTAAGCCCACGATGCACCATCTCGGCTGTCTCGCAATGACATCTGCGAGGAGGCACGACGAAGCAGTCGCATCAATACGGAGAGGGTCACTACGAGACAGCAGACCAAGCGACTGCGCTCCCCTCGTTTTTAAGAGAGGGGGCGGGGGTGAGTTGTACTGTTGTCCTGCCCCTAGCCCCCTCCAAAGGGGGATAACGTCACACCGAGGAGGCACGACGAAGCAGTCCCATCAATACGGAGACGAAAACAGATTACTCGCTTATGCGCTTGACAGCTTATGCGCTTGTGATCCTCGATTTAGACATCTCGGATTATCTCGCTTATGCGCTTGACA
>JAJRUR010000234.1 GCA_024277695.1 Bacteroidota bacterium
AAAGAATGTAGAAGTAGTCATAAGTGGTTATAAAAAAGGCTTGTCCGCTCAGATTTTGGCCGACATCACCAAATTAGATATAGAGCAAGTCCAAGAGATAATCGCCGAGCATCAGGATGGTGATATAGACGAATAGTAGTCATGTAGTCTATCGGAAAAATCACGCATATATAATGTCCTAACAATAGCCACCCAAGTAGATGAAGAGCTCCTAAAAAAGACATTAAAAGAGTTACCTGCAAATACCAAAACTGAAATCATGACACTATATCAAAGTATTGAGCAAAAGGGCATCCAAAAAGGCATCGAGAAGGGCATTGAACAAGGCATCGAGAAGGGCATCGAACAAGGTATCGAAAAGGGCATCCAAAAAGGCATCCAAAAAGGCATCCAAAAGGGCATCGAGAAGGGCATCGAACAAGGAGCTTGGCAAAAGAATGTAGAAGTAGTCATAAGTGGTTATAAAAAAGGCTTGTCCGCTCAGATTTTGGCCGACATCACCAAATTAGATATAGAGCAAGTCCAAGAGATAATCGCCGAGCATCAGGATGGTAATATAGACGAATAGTAGTCGTGTAGTCTATTGTATCGGAAAAATCACGCATATATAATGTCCTAAAAATAGCTGACCCAAGTAGATGAAGAGCTTCTAAAAAAGACATTAAAAGAGTTACCTGCAAATACCAAAAACCCTAAAATCTACGGATTATCAGAGATAATCCACCACTTCGTAGAGGCATATTCCATTTGGCTCTATAATAGTTGAAGAAGCTACTATAAAAAATGACCGACAGATAGCCCCTATAAATTGTATAAAAAGTCTATATTTGCGCTTCTTTTAACAGACACATCAATAAATACCATTATATATGCAAGGCAAAGGGTATCTAAAAACATTTCTCATACTGCTGACACTGGTGTCATTATGGCAGTATTTCTTAAATGTTCCAATAAAAAAAGTAGAACGAGCAGCAGATCAATATGCTGAAATGGCTTCAGCGGGAATTGCCGACCAAGATGAGGCCTATGTCGTGGGCCGGATAGCTCGAACGCGTTATTTGGATAGCATGTCCAGTGAAAAAGTATTGACTATTCCTTTGATAAGTGAATATACTTATACCGACCTGAAGAAGCGACAACTGGCATTCGGGCTTGACCTCAAAGGAGGAATGAGTGTCGTCCTGCAAGTAGATCTGAAGGATTTTCTCAAAACCCTCTCCAAGAATAGCAAAGATGCCGGATTCATTCAGGCACTTGACAAAGCATCAGAAAGATTGCGCTCCGAGCAAAAAGACTTTATCACGATGTTTGGTGAGGAATACAAAAATATATCCGGAGGTCGCTCTTTAGCCTCTATCTTCAATACGAATCCTGTCTTGCGCGAAAAGATTAATCTCAACTCCTCTACGGATGAAGTAATCCAAGTGCTTAGGACGATGGCCAATGAGACAGTCCAGTTGACTTTTGAGCGTCTCAAAGAGCGGATTGATGGTCTGGGCGTAGCTCAACCTAATGTGACACTTGATAAAGGACGCGACCTGATATTGGTAGAGTTGCCCGGAGTAGATAACCCGGAGCGTGCGCGCACCTATCTTCAGGCTTCCGCCAAATTGGAGTTTTGGGACTTGTTCAGAATTACGGATAATGGAATTGCTCAAGCCTTTGTCCAAGCAGATAAACGACTAAAAGCTCAACTGACTAGAGATAGTACGCTTCTCAATGATGAACAAGCACAAGATTCTATCTATCAAATGGTGTATGATTCTTTGGGCAATGTGATAGATAGTGTCAAAGTAGCCGATGATAATGCCAATCCATTCGCTTCAGATGGTCCATTGCTTTCCAAGCTCCAACTCAACGGAGCAGATGGGCAGTTGAGTTATTCTTATGCTACTTTTGGAGTAGCCAAAAAAAATCAGATCCCTACCATCGATGCGATGCTCCAAAAACCTGAAGTCAAGAGTTTGTTCCCCAGAGATTTGGACTTTAGGTGGTCGAGATCACCATTTAAGGATTATACTACCAATGAAGAGACAGATCTGTACGAATTATATGGTATCAAAAAGAAACGAAATTCTGAAAAAGCCCCGCTCGAAGGGGATGTAATTATAGATGCCTACAAACAGCCGGATCCTCAGACAGGTGAGACGGTAGTCTCTCTGACCATGAACCAAAAAGGTGCCAAGATCTGGAATACTATGACTACCAAGGCCGCCCAAGACAATAATCGCGAGGTAGCCATCGTACTCGATGACAAAGTCGTATCTGCACCGAGAGTTAATGGCCCTATTCCGAGTGGTCGTACGCAGATATCCGGTAACTTCACACTACAGGATGCAGAAGATCTCGCCAAATTTTTGCGAGTTGGTAAACTTCCTGCCAATACTAAAATCATCCAAGAATCTATCGTCGGTCCATCTTTAGGAAAAGATAATATCAACCGAAGTATGTTTTCGATGGGCATCGGATTTTTGTTGGTACTACTGTTCATGATTTTGTATTATGGAGGTGCAGGGATTGTAGCCATCGTGACATTATTTGCCAACATGTTTTTCATCTTCGGTGCACTGGCATCTATGGGGACTGTATTGACCTTACCGGGTATAGCAGGGATCTTGTTGACCATCGGTATGGCTGTGGATGCTAATGTGATCATCTTCGAGCGAGTGCGTGAGGAATTACGTTCCGGAAAGAGTTTGACTTCAGCTATTCGAGATGGATTTAAATATTCTTATTCGGCAATTATCGATGCCAATGTCACGACCATCTTGACAGCGATAGTATTGGCCTACTTTGGTCTGGGACCTATCAAAGGATTTGCCGTCGTGTTGATCGTAGGTGTCCTATCTTCTCTTCTGACAGCAGTATTGTTGGGTAGAATGATTATCGATTGGTGGGTAGCCAAAGGTAATAATTTAAGTTTTTGGACAGGATGGTCAAAAAATATGTTTGCCAATGTCCGTATCGATTGGTTATCCAAAAGAAAAATAGCTTATATCATCTCCGGTGTGCTCATTTTGGCAGGACTTACGTCCATGCTTACGCGAGGATTTGATCTCGGTGTTGATTTTAAGGGAGGTTATTCGTATCAGGTGCGATTTGATCAAGATGTGGATGCACAAACGGTTAGAGATGCATTAACTACAGCTTTTGGTGCAACACCCGTAGTCAAAGCAGTAGATACAAAAAATACTTATAGCATCACCACATCCTACCTTATCGATGATGATGCAGATGACGCTAGTGATCGGGTCATGACCAAACTGCACGAAGGAATCAATTCAATCGTTGGCGGGAATCTACCACTCAAGGATTTTATGTCTGCCAGCCATATCAGTGGTACACATATCACCAGTTCTGCCAAGGTAGGTCCGACTATCGCTGACGATATCAAGAATAGCTCGCTATACGCGACCATATTTGCTTTGCTACTTATTTTCTTATATATACTGTTTAGGTTTAACAGGTGGCAGTATAGTCTCGGTGCTGTAGCAGCACTCTTTCATGATACATTGATCACACTGGGTATTTTTTCGATCTTGCGAGGAATAGTACCTTGGAGTCTGGAGATTGATCAAGCATTTATTGCTGCCATCTTAACTGTGATCGGTTATTCGATTAACGATACCGTGGTAGTCTTTGATAGAATTCGAGAGTTCTTAGGTATCTATAGAACCAAGTCGCGCAAAGAGGTGATCAATATGGCAGTGAACAGCACAGTGAGTCGTACGATTATTACTTCTTTGACTACACTATTTGTAGTTTCTGTTTTGTTCTTGTTTGGTGGATCAAGCATCAAGGGCTTCGCCTTTGCATTACTTATCGGTATCATTGTAGGTACATATTCATCTGTTTTTGTGGCTACACCACTTGCTTATGATCTATTCAACGATGAAGCTAAATCTGTAAAAACAAAAGGAGTGAAGGCCAAATCAGTATCATCAGAAAAAGTAGGGTAGAGCTCACGTTGTGTGCCCTCCCGATCGGGCCATCTTGAAGGTCAATTGTCTCAACCTACATTGACAGATTTTTTTAGCTGTCTATACATAGTACCGTGAGTACTGA
>JAJRUR010000235.1 GCA_024277695.1 Bacteroidota bacterium
CTGCACAGGCAGATTTCATATTACACTATTCTATATGTCATCGTATTTTGACAAAATACATCAAGCTGACTATCAAGTCATTATACCCTATCCTCCTTAGAAGAATGCCAGCGCTTGCAGATTTTATATTAAACTATTCTGTATACGTAGGTATTTTGACAAAATACATCAAGCTGATTATCAAGCTATTTTATGCCCTATCCTCCTTAGAAGAATTCCAGCGCTTGCAGGTTTTATATTACACTATTCTATATGTCTAAGTATTTTGACAAAATACAACAAGCTGATTATCAAGTCATTATATCCTTTCCGACTTTAAAGAATGCCAGCGCTTGCAGCTTTTATATTACAGTATTCTGTATACGTACGTATTTTGACAAAATACATCAAGCTGATTATCAAGCTATTATGCCCTATCCTACTTAGAAGAATGCCAGCGCTTACAGATTTCATATTACACTATTCTATATGTCGACGTATTTTGACAAAATACAACAAGCTGACTATTAAGCTATTACACCCTATCCTCCTATGCAGCAAATGTCACTTTGCTAGAATGAGATCCAATAATTCTTGGGCGGTTGCATTCATATCGGTATGAATAAAATAATACACTTTAGGATGCCGGATAGTATAATCCACAAGTCCCACCTCAATCAAAACTTTTAGATGTTGAGCAACTGTCGTGCGAGCAAGCGGAAGAAATCTCGACAATTCAATAGAAGTATATTCATGATTATTTTGTAATAATCTCAATATCCTGACTCGAGCCGGATGTCCGAAAGCTCTACCGATCGACGCAATGGATTGTTCGGTAGAGGTAAAAATGTCTGATTTTGAAAAGGCCATAATGAAAATATTTAGATTCAGATCTGATATTCTATTCCACTTTTTTTAATGTAAACCCAAAAGTTGAGCCCAAACCCGGCGTAGATCTAACATTGATGGTTTGCTTATGCGCTTCGATGATATGTTTGACTATAGACAAACCCAAACCACTACCACCTACAGAGCGAGATCTAGACTTATCCACACGATAAAATCGATCATAAAGGTGTTTTAGGTGTTTTTCCTCAATCCCATTCCCATTATCTGCTACCTCGACTAATATAAAATGGTTCATATCATACAAACCAACTTTAGTACGGCCAGAGATAGATCCATATTTTATAGAGTTACCAATCAAATTACTCAATACTTGGCGTATGCTCTCCTTGTCAGCAGAAACCATAAAATGATTATTTGCCCCTTCTCCAAATACCATTTTTATTTGTTTCTTGGACGCTTGGAGCTCAAAATCTTCAAACACTTCTACAATCAAGTTATGAATATCAAAAGTCTCTATATTTAGGATAAATTCTTCACTTTCTAGTTTAGTAATGAGATCTAAGTCTTCAATTATCGTGGTAAGACGATCGAGATTTGAGAGGGCTTTATCCAAATATTTTTCATTGATATCCGGATCATAAATTCCACCGTCTCTAAGCGTATGTAGATAACCTTGTAGATTAAAAATTGGAGTTTTGAGCTCGTGAGAAACGTTGCCAATATAATTTCTTCTGTATCTCTCTAGAGATTTAAGCGATTTAATTTCTTCCTCTTGGCTTAGTGCCCACTCTTTTACGTCGTCTTCTACATTTTTTAAGATATCATCATCCGGATTGATACTATCAGAACTATTAGGAAAGGAAGACTTTTGTTTTTGGATTACTTTATAAATCAATTTTACTCTTCGATAGACATACTTTTGAAGAACAAATAATATAGTGATGTAGTGAATAAAATAACTAAATACAAGTAAGAGAAGTAATTCAAATAAGCTAAATGTACCATGCGCTTGAGATAATATTAAATATCCTATCCCAAAAACAACCGTAAGAAAAACAGATGAATAAAGTGCTATCTGTCTCGGGGTCAAATTTTTAAATATATTATTAGAAATCGATTTTATACCCAACACCTTTGACAGTTTTAATAATTTTATTGCCGAGCTTCTCGCGGAGTTTTCGAATATGTACATCGATAGTCCGGTCACCTACTATGACATCATCTCCCCAGATTTTATGCATAATCTCAAATCTTCTAAAAACCCTTCCCGGTTTACTTGCCAGAAGATTGAGTAATTGAAATTCTTTTCGAGCAAGTTCTATTTTATCGCCATTTTTATAGGCCAAAAACTGGTCCGGGTCTATCACTAGATCACCAATTTTGATCGTCTTGTTAAGGATAGTTTTATCCATTTCTTTTTTTCGTCTAAGCAATGCCTTCACCCTCGAAATCAACAAATTGGGACGTATAGGCTTCTGAATAAAATCATCTCCTCCACTATCCAAGGCAGCTATTTGGGTATAATCCTCACCCCGAGCAGACAAAAAAGCTATGATACAATCTTCCAATGCCTCCATATCGCGCAGATGTTTACAAACTTCGATCCCGTCCATTTCCGGCATCATAATGTCCAATATAACTAAATCCGGTTTAAATCCGGATGCAACTTCCAAAGCAGCCATTCCACTCGATGCCGTTCTTACTTTATAGCCCTCCTTAAGTAAGTTATAGCTCAAAAATTCGAGAATGTCATCCTCATCATCTACAAGTAATATTTTTTTCTTTTTTCCCAAACTATTATTTTTTAGTTTCTAGATCCAATAGCCGTTCAGTGACTTTCTGATACAGCCCTTGGGCTCTATCGGGATCATTTTGTAATAGACGAATGTCTTCGCTAAGTTCCTCTTTATCCAAGTTATGCATTTCTGCTATACGATTTAAAAATTTTAGGCGCAAACTATCCCGCAAATGCCACTTTTCTTTTTCTATTTTGGCTTCAGCCAAATGCAGCTCTACTAACACATCTACCATCTCTGTATCAGATATCGAATAATTCTTTGCGCTTTCACTGCAAGTAAAAAATAACAATCCAATAAGCAACACATACATCCTCATCACCTAATGAATTGTTTTGGATAATAAAAACTCTCCAATACACAATCCTTTATGTCAAAATCTACCCAAGAGTCTATTGGAGTTCTTATCACAGCGATACCACAAGTCGGAATATTATCAATTTGGACATCTGGGATTGTATTTGCAAACCATGTCCAGCCGGGGTTGTGTCCAAAAATGGCGACATGCTTATATGTATTTGGCAGTATTCCGATGACTGAAAGTATTTGTGACAACCCTGCATGAAATAGTTCCGGATATAGATGAATGTGTTCATCTTCTATCCCATATGAGTTAGCAAAATACTCCGCCGTAGTCTTAGCCCGTAGGGCGGTACTCGTACAGATTGAGTCAAGTATGGGATATTTCTCTTTGAGCATAACTGCCATAAATGGTGCATCCCGAAAGCCACGCTTATTGAGCGGACGATCATGATCAACCAGTTCCGGATGAGCCCAACTGGATTTTGCGTGTCGTATTAGAAATATTCGCTTCATTATGATTATATTGCTCTGTTTTGTAGAAAACAGAATACTTAAGCACAAAAATAATGAATAAAATCGAGCTGAACGGTAAAAATAAGCTATTGCGTAATAGAGATATTATCACAACCAATGCTAAGATACACAAATATCCCCATGTAAGATGCTTGAAAATAGCTGTCGGTACTTGGGATCTGTGTAGAGATCTGAGTGTTAATAGTTTGATGCGAAGGATATATTCTCCAAAAAAACAGTAAGTACAAACGATAACTGAAGAGCAAAAAATAAATACCATGGATTCCAATAAACGCACATATATAAAATTGAATCAATTTATCGAAGAAATCCCCTCAAACCAATTAAAGCAATTCATACATCAGTTTGCTCAAAGACACAACAAGCTTAAGGTCGCTCTACTCTTCTATTTTGCTGATCAAATCAGTGATTCGGATCAGACGAATAGATATCTTGAGCTATTCTACAAATATTTCTGTCCCATCAGATCCAATGGAAAACCGATAAGCAGATCAGAAATCATCAATTATATCTATGTCTGCAATATCATGCTCGATCGGGGAGAATGGTTAATACTGCATAAAGACTATCAACAGACCTTCTATCTGATAGAGGCTATATTTCAGCACAGTACAGCCCTACTCAAGCAACCAAATCAACAACCAAAGTTGGAGGAGATATTACTCGAATGGCAGCAATTTTTTGAAAGTTTCCTCTTACACATACAATCCCCTGAACTGATCAGAAAATGTTATAAATTATTAACCCACACTATACAAAACAATCATTATATAGTCACTCACCCCAGGCTTAATTTATATCACCTAGCGCATAAAAGCGAAGTTTTTAGTCCCTTTCAAAAAGAAACTGAGCAGCTATTCAATGGATTAATGAATAAAAAAGAAGTAACTACAGCAGAACAGATAACTCTAGTGCGATATCTGCTGGCCAAAAATAAAATAGCGAAATGCGTATCCTTTATCAAAAAAACAAAAATTCAAAAAGAACATATTCAATCTATTTGCGCTCTAGTCCAAGAACAACACGTGACATCTGCTCATCAAATTATCATTTTTAAAGAAATACTCAAAAAGAATCTAACTAAAACTACAAAAGCAGATGTACTTGCTAAACTTTGTGCACTCTATTTGGACCATGCTGATTTCGATGCTGCTCTCGAAATGCACATCCTCTACTATCTTATAACCTCTGATATGGATATATTCAGACCATTAGCTAGATCAAAATATTTTTCTTGGTCAAATTTAGAAAATGCACTCAATACTCATGCAATAGAGGATCCGTATTTAATCATCCGAATAGCTATTTGGAGCAATTCCAATAAAATGCTTATCCGCTTACTCAAAAGATATCAAAATCTGCAACTATTAACGGATTTAGCAACTCCATTATCTAAATTAAGTTTTATCCCTTTCCAAGAAATGCTGTTAGAATCCTTAGACAATTATTTAAAAGATCACTTCGGACATGTAGCTGCCCTAAAAACCAAATCAGGATTGATCAAATTACTGCAATTAGATGACAAAAAACTAGCTCAGAGTTACGTTCAGCACATCCTAAAATATTATCCCCATCGCAGGAGTCTGAAAGATATGCTCCAACAATTCAGATTCTCAACATAAATCTAGTATTGGGATTTTAATTTTTTTCATCAGTCCGTCTTCACACTCCTGTCAAATGGCAAAAACATTTGATACCATAGATCGTCTGACGTATCATCTTGCAGTACATCCAGTCCATAGCGAACGGATGAAGGGTCTTCATAGACCAAGGTTCCAAAGAGACGATCCCATATCGAAAGAATATTACCAAAATTAGTATCTGTCCAGGGACGCTCAAAATGATGATGAAACTTATGCATATCCGGGGTGACGACAATCCAACTCAAAGACTTATCCAACCATAAAGGCATCCTAATATTGGCATGTGTCCAGTATGTAAATAAAACCGTGCTCAACCGATATATCAAATAATAAGACAATGGCATACCGGTAAGCAAAATTACAACTAAGGAAAATAGCTCTCGAATCAAATAATCCCCCGGATGATGACGAGTCCCTGTCGTGACATCTACATGCGTATCACTATGGTGTACCATATGAAACTTCCACATCCACCTTACCTTGTGCAGTAAATAATGCGAAAAATATTGAGCCACAAGATCCAAAAGCATAAAAGCTAGTAGTAGCTCTAGCCACACAGGCCAAGACAGTAGATGAAGCAACCCAAAGGAGCTCTCCGAAGTCCATAAAAATACACCCGACATCAAAGCTGCCATCAATATATTGATAATAATCGTCGTGCCCAGAAATACAAAATTTATCCGCGCATGCTTCCATTTATTATACACAAAAGAAAATCTCGGTAGGAGCAATTCCATTAACCAAAATATGACTAAGCAGATAAGTATCCACAAAAATTTTTGTACATCCGAAAACTCAGCAAAATAATCTAACATTTGAGCCATTCGTATATTTTATTTTTATCCGTACATTCAGAAAATCCGAATACTCTTAACTCGGTGATAGTACCCCAGTCGGCAATTACAATAATAACTACATCTGTTCTAATTGCCGAATACTCTCCTTCAGCATATTGATTCTAGCCAGTCCATCTGCCAGCTTCTTCCGTTCATTATTGACTACAGATTCCGGAGCATTACTTACGAATCGATCGTTGTCCAATTTTTGCTCCACACTACTTACAAACCCCTGTTGGTACTCGAGCTCAGCATGGAGCTTTTGGAGTTCGGCTTGGACATCCATGGTCACTTTGGGATCAACAAAAAACTTGTCTGTACCGATGACAATAGATAGCAAAGCTCCCGGCTCCTCCTCTACAAAATGGATTTCGTCCAACACTGCCATTTTGGACAATAAGGCAACCCAACGCCCTTCATAAAGAGATGGAGATAGCTGATCAGACTTTTTGATATAGAGCTCCATGGGTGCATTCCATTTCATCGATTTGGCAGATCGGATCTCCCGAATCTTTGAGACCAACTCAATCAAAAGTTGCATATCCTTGATCAATCTCGGATCAGTCTCGACCTCTTCTTGCGGGTAAGAAGCTACGATGACATCCTCCCCTATGCGTCTATCTTCCAGCTGGTGCCAAACCTCCTCCGTGATAAAAGGCATAAAAGGATGCAAGATGATCATAAGTTTGCCGAATAACTCTTTGGCTTGACCAAAAGTCCTATCGGAAAATGAAGCACCTGAGGCAGGTTTGATCATTTCGAGATATTGCGAAAAAAAATCATTCCAAATAAGTGAATAGTTAGATATCAATATCTGTGATAGTCGATATTCCTTGTATAGTGCATTCGTCTGTTGGAGATGTTGACTCAATTTTTGAGAAAACCAAGCATAAGCCAGTTCATCTCCCTGTCCAGGTTCTATTTTGGCACTGACCGATCTGGACGTCAAAAAATTGAGTCCATTCCATATCTTGTTGCAGAAGTTTTTGCCCTGTTCACAGAGTTTTTCGTCAAAGAGAAGATCTCCGCCCGCCGGACTACAACTCAGCATCCCGAAGCGTACTCCATCAGCTCCATAATTTTGAATCAACTCTAACGCATCCGGCGAATTGCCCAAAGACTTACTCATCTTACGTCCCTTCCGATCACGTACCATACCGGTAAAATATACATGCTCAAAGGGCTTAGTTCCCTGCCATTGATAGCCTGCAATAATCATGCGAGCTACCCACAAAAATATAATGTCCCAACCTGTCACCAGAACGCTTGTGGGATAGTAATAGTCCAAATCTTCATTGCTGTCCAATGTCCCAAAAACTGACATGGGCCATAGCCAAGAAGAAAACCACGTATCCAGTACATCCTCATCTTGGCTCAAGTCATCAGACTGGATCAATGCATTATTGAAGTGTGCCCGAGCTTGTTCTAAGGCTTCTTCTTTCGTGGTCGCCACAAAAACTTGATCCTGATAATAATATGCAGGTATGCGCTGACCCCACCAAAGCTGACGTGATATACACCAGTCCCGTATATTGCGCATCCAATGTCGATACGTATTTTTTTGATTTTCGGGAAAAAAACGAATCGTGTCCTCTTCTACTGCACGTAAAGCCGGTTCTGCCAAATCCTTCATGCGCACGTACCACTGAAGTGACCTCCTAGGCTCAACGACAGCATGAGAGCGCTCTGACCTCCCTACATTATGCGTATAATCTTCTGTTTTGACCAAATATCCTTCTTCTTCTAATCTGCGCACAACTAAGGTACGTGCTTCATCCCTATCCAGTCCCACAAATAATTGGGCAGCTGCACTCAACGTAGCATCAGGATTGAGTATGTCTATAATCTCCAGATCGTGTTTCTTGCCGATTTCATAATCATTGACATCATGCGCAGGAGTAATCTTTAACGCCCCAGTACCAAATTGTTGATCCACATACTCATCTGCAATGATCGGTACGGCACGATCCACTAAGGGTACCAGGACACGCTTACCATGGTAGGACACATAACGTGGGTCTTCGGGATGTACTGCCACAGCCGTATCACCGAGGATAGTCTCCGGTCTTGTCGTAGCAATTGTGATATAATCATCAGTGTCCTGTACACGATATCGCACATGATAGAGTGTACCCGACTCTTCACTATAAATAACCTCTTCATTGGATAAAACGGTTTGAGCTACAGGATCCCAATTGACCATGCGATAGTCCCTATACAAAAATCCCCGATTATATAAATCCACAAAAGATTGGATCACACAGTCATAGCGCGTAGCATCCATCGTAAATGCCGTACGATCCCAATCACATGAAGCACCTAACTTTTTGAGCTGTTGCAAAATGATCCCCCCATACTTCTCCTTCCATTGATGAGCGTAATCCATAAATTGCTCACGCGTCAAATCGGATTTCTTCACATTCAACTCTTCGCGGAGCCACTTGACTACTTTTGCTTCAGTCGCAATACTCGCATGATCAGTTCCAGGTACCCAACAGGCATTCTTACCATCCAAACGCGCCTTTCTGATGAGTATATCCTGTATGGTATTGTTGAGCATATGCCCCATATGCAGTATGCCTGTCACATTAGGAGGAGGTATCACAATCGTAAAAGCCTCCCGATCATCGGGAATAGACTTAAAGTACTGCTTGTCCATCCAGTATCCATACCATTTTTCCTCCACTGCACCGGGATCGTAATGCTTTGGCTTTTCTTTATTCATAAAATGATCACTATTAAGGCTCAAAAATAGCTTTTTCGTTAGCAACTATCCAATTTTAATCTCATATATATTTGATTTTCTTCTGCATACAACCATATCCACCATAGCAGCATCTACATCTATAAAAGCAGTATATTCGTCCTTACAAGACACAAATCATAGAGTATGAAGGAGCGGTTAACTAGGCTGATCCAAGGTTGCAAGTCCAATAACCGCAAGGCCCAAAAAGAACTTTATGAGCTGTACAAAGACCAATTTTATGGCATCGTAAGACGGTATATTAAAGATAAATATCAAGCAGAAGATGTATTCGTACAAGCTATGTATCGTATCTTTTCTAAAATAAATACTTTCGGTGACAAAGGTTCTTTTGAGGGCTGGATGAAAAAAATATTGATCAATGAATGCCTCATGCACATCCGTAAACCAAGCAACAAAATATATAATACCGAAATGAAGGATGATCTCGCTGTCCATCCGGATAGTGTAGTGGATCGATTACAACACGAAGACTTACTAGCACTCATCCAAAGACTACCCCTCGGATACCGAACAGTTTTTAACCTATACATCATCGAAGGATACAAACACAAAGAAATAGCCCAACTATTGGACATCAGCATCAATACATCAAAGTCCCAATTGCTACTCGCAAAAAAAAGAATGAAAACCCTAATCAATGCACACTACAATGAACGATAATCACTTCGAAAACACAATCAAGCAACAGTCCAAAAAACTGCACATCGCTCCTCCTGCCAATACCTGGGATCGAGTAGCGCTTCGCCTTGATCAAAAAACAAAATCTAAGCACACTTTCTACCGCATTGCAGCTGTATGGATTTTGTTACTCGCTACCGCTGCCACCGTATTCATCTATTCCGGACTCCACACGCATCACTTGGAGTTTGAAGAACCACTCGCCACTATGACCAATACGAGCAACCTCTCTCCACAACAGTTAAATAACATCTACCAAAAAATGTAATTCGGCTGTTCTAAAGGACATATATTTTATTGTATATAAGCTACCGTCCCATATTCTAAGTACAAACTACTTTGGGATCACCGGAGATCTTTTTGTATTATTGTATATATTGCAGTTTTTTTAAAAACATCTGAATTATGAAACAACTACTCTGCTTGCTGATCTTGTACTCGGTTTTTGTAACTGCCTATGGACAGAAATTTAGCTATAAAATAAGTGCCGGAATACACCAAGAATCAAACTATTCTTCGACTACAACATCCCAATACGAAACCCAGTTTATCGACTTAAATGCACCAGATAGTCTGATCATCACCATCAATAATCTGGTCATGTCCCAATCTACAAATGACTTTTATGCTACTCCGGCATTCTATTTTGCTTTGAATTTTGATATGCAACTTTCTGATAAATGGTCACTTGCAACAGGTTGGAGATTGCAGTCCCAATCTTTTAGGACACAAAAAAGTCAATCCGGTTTCACAGTGATCTCAGAACTGGGCAGAGATACCATCCTGCGAAGTGAAAATGATAATGGTGGAGCTCAAGGGACACCTTGTACCAATATCCTCAACTTCCAAGAATACGATGATGATGATTATTATGATATCATCAGTCTGAGTATCCCTATAACATTGTCCTATGCACTAAGTGAACGACTCAATCTACATTCCGGTGCATTTATCCAAACACCACTATACAGCCGTTTGAATTTCAATACCGGCCTAATAAACCGAGATGATAATAATTTTTGTACTTTGGAAATAAAGAATATTGAACAAGATGCTGGACCATTACTCAATAATCTCCAATTGGGCTTGAGCCTTTCCGCCGATTATAGGATATGGAGGCATATCTCCCTAGAACTGGGTCTTAGAAAACAGCTAAATTCTGTTTTTGCTACACCGGTCTCTAACAGTATTTCTTTTGCACCCTCATCTAGAAATGCAGACCAGTACCTACCGCTGAGCTTCTTTGCCGGTGTTCGCTTTCGTTTTGGCAAAAGTCCCACAGAAGAAAATTGATATCAGTGTATGCTTGTAGTATTCTTCCTGAAAGAGCCGAGCCCCTTTTACCACACGTAATCTTCATACCATTGGTCACAAATAGCTCGATCAAAAAATCAATAAGGCATGGTTCTTGCAGCTAGGAGTACTATATGGCCAAAAAGCAGGTAAACATGACATATCAAATGGTCGAATATCTTGACCACCTGACGGTATCTGATCGGCAACTTTTAGATAAGGCAAAAAGCATGCTCGACCATGCCTATGCACCCTACTCTCAATTCTATGTGGCTAGCGCAGTAAGGCTCCAAAATGGTTTGATCCTCTGTGGTACCAACCAAGAAAACGCAAGCTATCCGCTCAGCTTGTGTGCAGAACGTGTAGCTCTACTCTCTGCCAAAGCCAATCATCCGAAGGAGAGTATAGATACCATCGCTATAGTTGCAAAAATACCAAAGGGTGATATACGAGAGATCATCACACCTTGCGGAGCTTGTAGGCAGGTGATAGCCGAAGTCCAATCTCGCCAAAATAGCCCTATCCGTCTCCTCCTCAATAGCAGTACGGAGATCAGCTATATCATCGATGATGCACTGGATCTTCTACCGTTGGGATTTCATTCCGGATTTCTTACTTAAGCCTTTTTCAAAAAATTGCATCCGCTTTTATCATTCCGTTCGTCTATGTAGATTATAACAAATTCTCTTGTGCCGATTTGGACTAAAGATAGCCAAACTTGATATAGAAAATAGTAGCTTTGCAGCCAATCTATATTTTATTAATACTACAGTATGATCTATAATAACATATTGGAGACCATTGGCGATACACCTTTGGTTCGTCTCAACACCATCGTAAAAGATGTTCCGGCAACGGTTTTGGGCAAAATAGAGACCTTTAATCCCGGGCACTCGATCAAAGACCGCATGGCACTCAAAATGTTATTGGATGCGGAGCAATCCGGCAAAATCAAAGCGGGAGGAACTATTATAGAATGTACTTCGGGCAATACCGGTATGGGACTTGCGATTGCTGCCTGCGTCAAAGGCTATCGATGTATATTTACTACCAGTGACAAACAATCCAAAGAGAAAGTGGATATGCTCAAAGCGCATGGAGCTCAGGTCATTGTTTGTCCTACAAATGTTGCTCCCGAGGATCCGCGGTCTTACTATTCGGTAGCTGAGCGACTCAGCAAAGAAATCCCCAATTCGGTTTGGATAAACCAATATGACAACCTAGCCAATCGAGCAGCTCACTATGAGACTACAGGGCCTGAGATTTGGGATCAGACTCAAGGCAAGGTCACACATTTGGTAGTAGGTGTCGGTACGGGCGGCACAATATCCGGAGTGGCAAAATATCTCAAAGAACAAAACCCCTCCATCAAAGTCTGGGGTGTGGATACCTACGGTTCTGTTTTTAAAAAATATCATGAAACGGGTGTATTTGATCGATCCGAGATCTATAGTTATATCACGGAAGGTATAGGTGAGGACATTCTTCCTGCCAATGTAGATTTTTCGCTTATCGATCATTTTGAAAAAGTAACAGACAAAGACGGTGCTGTTATGGCCAGACGCCTAGCAAGAGAAGAAGGGCTGCTACTTGGATATTCGGCAGGATCTGCTATGGCTGCAGTATTGCAAATGCGTCATCAGCTATCAGCCGATGATCTCGTTGTAGTCATCTTTCACGATCATGGAAGTAGGTATGTAGCTAAACTTTTTAATGATGAGTGGATGAGAGATCACGGATTTTTGGACGAAGAACTGACTATAGGAGATGTACTTCAAAAGAAAAGAGGGCAAAAGATGATTGCTATCGGGCCGGAAGCCGGACTGGAAGAAGCCTTCGATGTGATGAAGGCTCATGATATCTCACAGCTACCTGTCGTAGAGGGACCAACCAAAATGTTAGGCGCTATCACGGAGCGAATCATTTTGGATCATATACTCTCAGGAGGTAACCGCACGGTACCTGTCCAAGATTTGATGGCGGATGCATTTCCGATTGTATCACCCGCTACCACCTGTAGCCAAGCCCGATCTTTTTTTACACCGGACTGTCCGGCAGTTTTGTGCAAAGATCTTTCAGGAACTTTTCATATAATTACGCAATATGACATCATCCAATCGTTATAAAACTATGAGAAGTATTATTGTAATCTTTTGCTTGTGTAGCTTGTACTGGAGTACGACGGCACAAGACCGTTTTTTTACTCAATATTACAGTCATGCACTCTCGCTTAATCCTGCACTTGCCGGAACCATGAATGGAACCTTTCGCGTCAATGCCGCATTTCGTCAGCAATGGAGTACCGTGCTCCAGTCCCCCTACTCTACATTTTCTGCAGCTGCAGACACGCGCATAAAAGTTTCGCCAAACCACTTTAAAAATGATCAAATTGGGGTCGGTGTAGTGTTTACCCATGACCAATTTGGATATTATGACTTTAATGCCAATGCACTAGCACTCATCGGAGCGTATCATAAAGATATCTCAGCCGGGTTTGAGCAGAGTCTCAGTGTTGGTTTTCAGTTGGGGATCGAACAGCGCGCTACGAGTTATAATAATTTTACTTTTCAAGATGAGTACCTTCTCGGCACCGGTTACACTTTGGCTACAGCCGAAAATCTACCTGAAAATCAACGGGCATTTATGGATCTTGCCTTAGGCATCAACTACCGCGCCGAATTTGATAAAGCTACACAATTCTACGCCGGAGTATCCATATGGCATTTTAATCAACCAAACATTAGTTTCTATGCTAATATAAATCAGATCAATAATCCCACAGAGGTCCAAGCAGCTCTGATACCCAGATATTCTGCCCATATGGGTTTTAATCTCGCTATGAGCGAAAAACAACAGCTCTCGCCACGCATACTGATCAATGCCCAGGGTGACCATTTGTCTGCCCTTCCCGGTCTAAACTACCGCTTTGATTTTGATGATGTCCATGAGAGTAGTTTCCATATAGGTATGGCTAGTCGTATAGTCAAAAATTTTGACGCCACCGGATTGGATGCGATCATACTCTTGGCAGCATTCGGTAGAGAGAATTATAAGATCGGTCTGAGTTATGATGCACAAGTCAATGATATTAGGAACGAATTTGACGGGCAAGGTACATTTGAATTGACGCTAAGCCTTACAGGAGATTATGAAAGCGAGAGTTTGTTTTGTCCTGAATTTTGATGGTAGCGGCATCCATTTTGATTTCAAAAATCAACGCGCATACGTAGATTGATCCTTCGAGATGTCAATTCGTTGGGTACAGCGAACTGTGTACCTGTGATGGTTTTGATCCAAGTATTGGAAGCTACATTTTGGACTTTGAGCAAATTAAAGATTTCTAGACTTATCCAAGCTGATCGGGCAAATCTAAAGGGATTGTTGGGATGTTTTTGTGACCATGCCTTATCCCAAAGACTGGCAGAAAATCCCATATCCACCCTTCGATACGGGGCATATCTAAAGGTGTTGCGATAGACCTGATTAGATCCTCTGAGTCCGAAGGGGAGTCCTGATCCGACATGGATATTTACGTGGACTTTGAGATGTTCGTTGGAAGGTAAGTAGTCCTGAAAGAAAACATTGACATTAAAAAAGCGATCTGTAGGTCGAGGAACATCATCTACATCTACTCCCTCAGCGGATCCGAGTTCTCTACGTTTGTGCTGTACTGCAGTTATATTTTCTCGGGCTCGGAGGAGGGAGAGGTTGACCCAAGATTCTGCTCCGGGTACAAACTCACCATTGACTCTAAGGTCGAGTCCCATGATTTTGCCGGTGGCATCATTTTCGCCGGAATATCGTATGCGCACATTTTCTACTTCATAGGTGACTATATCCCATAACGATTTGTAGTATATTTCGCTGATGAAGCGAAACTTTTTCGGATTGATGGCCCCCAATAAAAAGTCATATTGCATTCCAGCGACTACATGGAGAGATTTTTGAGCTTTGAGCCCTCTATTGAGTGACCCGTCTTGTCTTCTGAGTTCTCGATAGAAAGCCGGCTGGGCGTAGAGACCTGTGGCTATTCTGTAGCTGATGTCCTTACGCCCTGATAGTGGTTTGTACAAAAATTGAAGCCTAGGTGACAATATCAATTCTTTATTGAGATTCCAGTAAGAAGCTCTGATGCCGGCATTGATTTTCCATTCTGCCAGATCAGTTTTATGAGAGGTAAAGCTATTCTGGACATAAGCGATTAAGCGGTCAGAGCTCAAGCGGTTAGCAGTTTTGAGGACACTGAGCAACTGTACGGAATTGGGATCATATGGTAGAGAGTAACCGGCAGAGTCGAGTCTTTCCCATTCATTGATTCGATCTTGGATGATTTCGTGTTGTATTTTGGTGCTCCACTGGAGGAAGTGCGCTCGGTAAGATCCTGAATTATCTATATTTTGGTTCCACTCTTTGGCTCCCTTCAATTGGACT
Organism: Bacteroidota bacterium; assembly: GCA_024277695.1. Taxonomy (GTDB): domain Bacteria; phylum Bacteroidota; class Bacteroidia; order Chitinophagales; family Saprospiraceae; genus JAJRUR01. The sequence continues at coordinate 15,110 of JAJRUR010000235.1, forward strand.
GTGCTGACATTGCCGGAGAATAAAGCTCTACTAAACTGATGCTGGATACCCTCACCGAGCAAACTCAACTCTTCACCTTGGTTATCGGCACCTATTCCGGATTCGATCTGACTCAATCGATAGAAGCCTCTGATATCTATAGTCTCTTGCTCGTCACTTTGAAAGCTAGAGACCAAAAGTTTGAGGAAGAAAGGATTTTGGCTTCTATCGGGCAGATATGTCAAAGAAAGACCGCCCATAGCTGTACGAAATTCATCCAATTCACGACCTTCGAACTGTGCATTGAGCCTCAGAGAAAAAGAGATGAGCCCAAGAGCAGTGTTGCGCTCTTGTGGTATGAGGTCATAGATAGCGCGGTTAAAATTGGCCAGTAACCCAAGCTGCAAATCTCTACTGACATCATAGCTCAAATAAGTCTGCAGGTCAGTAAAACTCGGTTGGTATTCGCCTGAAATATCTAAGGTACCCAAAAGATATTTAGTCGTTTTGTAACGGACTCCCGTTAGAAATCTAAATCTTCGATAGTTCGAGTCCCCGAGCTTTATGCTACCCTCCAAATGGCCTGTTGCTCCCAATACACTTATACTAGCCGACCCTGCCAAACTATCCGGTCTCTTGTATTTTATATCTAGTACAGAAGACATCTTGTCCCCATATCTCGCTTCAAATCCACCCGAAGAAAAAGAGAGGCTTTGTATCAGATCCATATTTGGAAAAGACAAGCCCTCCTGCTCTGCACTACTGATCAACTGCGGGCGATAGATCTCAAAGTCATTGACATAAACTAGATTTTCGTCATAATTACCTCCTCGTACATTGTACTGTGAGGTCAGTTCGCCTCCTGTACCTGAACTCGTACCCAGTGCGATATGTGGCAAAATGCTTTCGAGATTGCCGGTAGCTGTAGGCAGAAGCTTGAGATCAGTCACATCTTGCTGGATCATACCGTTACTCTCTATTTTACTTTCGGTCACTACGATATCGAGGTCAGATTCTAAAGGTGCTAGCAGTACATCTATTTTTTGGCGAAAGCCCGCAGAAACCGGTTGAATATCATAGCGTGCTTCTTTGTAGGACAGCCTGGTAAACACAATAGTGAGTTTTTCGTCCACCGGTATCTGTAGTCGATATCTTCCTGCTTGATCGGTCTCCACAAGCTGTGTTGATCCGTCGATATAAATCGCTACATATTCGATGGGTTGGTGATTTGTAGCATCCGTCACCGTTCCATAAAGCACAGCTCCGGTCTGGGCTATGACAGTTGTCTGAATAAATAGAAAAAATAGGGCAATAATACAATCCCTGAATTGCGATGACATCTAGGTCTATGGATTTTTGACTAATAAAACGACAATGATAGTCAAATATTTTTTGAATAACACACTAGTAAAGCAAAGAAGATATGAAGTCTATAACCTACCCTTTTTTTGAATCTAGCACAATCCGTATTTCATCATACCCAACTCCCATGACTACCGATAGCTTTGAGCCGACTGATGGTATCTATCGGATCTTTCGACTTAAATACGCTAGAACCGGCCACGAGGACATCGGCGCCTGCCTTGAGTAGTTCTTCTGCATTTTGCAGACCAACTCCACCATCGATCTCAATCAACGGATGGAGGTTGCGCTCCGAAAGCATTCCTTTGAGCTTACGGAGCTTAGGGATAGTCTGATAGATAAATTTTTGTCCTCCGTATCCGGGATTAACAGACATGATCAAGATAAGGTCTAAATCCTCGAGCACATCCTCTAGCAGACTGACTGGCGTGTGGGGATTGATGGCTACTCCGGCCTTAGCTCCGGATTCTTTTATCTGACCGATAGTGCGGTGGAGATTAGGGCAGGCCTCATAGTGTACCGAGATCACATCTGCACCGGAATCTCTAAATCGTTCGATGTATTTTTCAGGCTCTACAATCATCAGATGTACATCGAGTGGCTTGGTAGCAATCTTTTGTATGGCATTGACCACCGGAAAACCAAAACTGATGTTGGGAACAAAACGCCCGTCCATAACATCTATATGGATCCAGTCCGCTTGTGCATCATTGAGGAGCCTGACTTCATCGTCGAGTCGTCCAAAATCGGCTGCCAAAATAGATGGGGCTATGATATGCTTATTCTTCTGCATGGTTAGGTGTGAGCTCTATGTCGTGTAATGCTAATCTTAAAAATACTTTTGCAGTCACAAAGATATCTTTCTCACAGTATTTTACGATATCCTCCAGTCCATCTTCTTTCCAATATACTTTTGATACTTGACTACCATCCAATTCGTCTTTAGGACTTTCTACTCCCAGGCTTTGGGCCAGTAGGTCCAAAGAAGTATATGCCTTGTAATCGCCAAACTTCCAATAATGCAAAGTATCCAACAGATGACTGGTTTCCCAAGGTTTTTTGCCGTATAACCGTAGCTGTGGCGGTAGCTCTATTTTATTGACGAGATATCGCCTACACAGATATGGGATATCAAACTCTTTGATGTTGTGCCCACAAAGATATCGCTGCCCGTGCTTATAAAATCGGGACAGAATATGACTAAAACATTGGAGTAACTGCGCCTCATCATGACCGTAACAGGATTTGACTCTAAATGTATATTCGCCTTCATTAGCCACAATAACACCACACGATATGCACACCACTCTACCAAACTCCGCAAAGATGGCTGCACGTTTTTCGTATTGTTCTGCGGCTTCCTGCTCGTGCAGCTCCTCAGGATGGATTTCTATAAATCGACGCATCTTTTTTTTCCATAATGCCTTTAATCGATCATTTAGTCCAAAATAGTCAGAAGCACAGCCAATCGTCTCTATATCAATGAATAATATATTAGATAGTGGAATATTACTTAACATTAAAATATCATTTTTTTACACTAAATTCATAGTTAGTTACCTGGATATAAATATTTTATATATATTTACAATATATTATATGTACAAAATTGGCAAAAAACGCAAAAATTTGTTCTTTTGTAAACTTACACCAAAATACTATACGTTATTAGCACAAGCAATCAAAAAAAATTAAAAAAAAATAAATTATGACAACTCCATCTTCTTCTAAGGCCTGGAATGTACTATCTTGGATGGCTATACTATTACTATCCGGACTATCACTCTACTTATGGAATGACCGAGCACAACTTAAGCAAAACATCGAAAATCAAAGGCAAGAACTCACACAAGTCAATGAATTTTACGATGATCTGGAAAAAGAGTTTAGTGCTGCTACAGAAGAGCTCAATAATCTGAAGACAGATAATGTTGAACTCAATAACCTCATCGAGAGTCAGAAAGCTGAATTACGATCTCAAAAAAATAGAATTGCCCGCTTGGCACGAGAAAACAAAGACTTGGGACAGGCGCGTATCGAGCTCAATGCCATCCGCCAACGTGTGTCGAGTTATATCGCTCAGATCGAGGAGCTAAAATCTCAAAATCAAGCTTTGGCCAATAGTAATTTTTCACTTCGAGAGGAAAAAAAGATCCTCACAGGGGAGATTGAGAAAGAACGCAAAAGAACAGAAGAGATCATGGAATCCAAAACCTTATTGGTCTCGGAAAATGAGAATTTGCAAGCAGAACGGGATCAACTTTTTGTAAAAGTATCAGCAGCTTCTGTCATCGATGTAGCAGATATACAAGTACAGGGATATAAGATCAAAGGCAACGGTAAACTGACCAAAAAGACAAGAGCCAAAAAAGTCAACATAGTGCAGGTTTGTTTTAAAGCTACAAAAAATTTAGTCACCGATGCAGGTACGGAATCTTTTATGGTGCGCATAATCAATCCCATGGGGGAGACCTTATTTTTAGAAAATAAAGGCTCCGGAGTGCTCCATACATCAGACGCAGATCAAGTGCGTTATACGGGAACTGTGGACATCGAATATCAAAACACGGAAGCACCGGTCTGTATGCAGTGGCAACCTGAGTTACCTTTTATGAAAGGCAAGTATCAAGTAGAAATCTATAACAAGGGCTACAAAGTAGGTGCATCGATTTTTGAGTTAAAATAATAAGAAAATTGGATTTGGATATGGTGACGAACTGGAAAAAAACAGGCCTGATCTAGTTTACTTCCGCAACGCTTCAAGCTTCTGTAGCATTTTCTCTGCCGATTGTAATAGATTTTTTTCCGTAAGATCCGGACCTAAACCAACAAAAGTAAAAGCAATCTCATCCACATAAAACCACTTGAGCATAGGACCTTGTTCTGCCCAGATGTATCGATTACCGTTCCGGCGTATGTCCTTAAACATCACCATCGAACCATCTGTATAGGGTATTCCTTTTTGGAGATAATGATCTAAGGTCAGTTTGCCCCAGTTCACCATATCATCAGGACTTGGATTGCGGTTCATCACGACAGTCAACTTGTGAAAAGAATCTGAAGCATCGTTCCAATTCCATACCGTCCGGCTAAAACCTCGGTCCTTTTCGTACTCATCTGCAGTGATCTTAACATCTGCAGGATCAATGCCAAAGATACTCCCGATATCAGCAGCACTTAATAATATAGATGATTTTGGAAAAGAAGGGTCGATAGTAGTACTGCTCAATAAGCCTCCACCTTCTATTCTTTTTTTACGCCGCTCCTTATCTTTTTTGAACTGTTCTTTGATTTGATTCAATTTTTGGGCTGTCTCCGAGTCCAGTTGGTCTGATTTTTTAGAGTCTGACTTACATGAGAGCACCAAACTCATAGCTATAAGGAAGTATAAATATTTCACAGTATTAAAATTTTTCTAAAAAATCAAAATTAATCAATTTACTCCCAACTGCATACATTAGATCATTTTTTTGATAAAATTACTCAAGTTTCGGTAGTTACAAAATAGAAAAAAAGGGAGTTATGTGAGCTATAATTAACTGAACTTCAGTGCATTGTAGGAGCGAACAAAAAAGCATCTCTCCATGCAATATACAAATAACTTCAAATTTGTTTCTGAAATATATTTGCGTGTATGCAATGAACATATTTTACAGGTCGCCCCGCCGGGGCTTTTGTTTTTGTCATCAGCTCCGAAGGAGCAAACGGTTTGTAGTAGCAGCACTGTAGGTACAAATATTGTAGTAGCGCCATAGGTGCGACCTGTTCACCGTTTCTATCAAGCTATCCACTCAAATAAATATTTTTCGGTGTAATCC
>JAJRUR010000236.1 GCA_024277695.1 Bacteroidota bacterium
AAAAGTGTCAAAAATAATTAATTTTTCATAATACTATAAGTTTTTTGTGATCCCTACTTCTTGATCCGGGAGTTTCAGGATGCCTCCCGTCACCTATCTCTATTAAGTGACGGTGCATATATATATATCAATTTCCAAATTTTTTAACATATTTTTTTATTTTTTTCTAAATCACTGTCCCAAGATTTCTTAGCAACAAGATGGAAGCAGAATATTATTTGGTTTTAGAGCAATACAACATATTGTATTGGAATAATATTTGGTTTGAGGGGTGATATGGTATTTTTGTTTGGAGTCTTATTAACCGCAAGGGAAGCAAGGGGTATCGCTCAGGGTACAAAGTGGAAATGGTCTTTTATAAAGGACATTTTTAGCTCCGAACTGCAAACTTCAGCATGAGACGAAAGAAAGTGCTCCCCCACTCCCACCGAAGGGAGACAATCTCCAAAAGCCGGCCTTAGTAGTAGATAAAACGCCTTTACTCCTTCTACATTTAGGCAATTAAAATAAATATTTAAATCATAAATGCCTGATTTATAATATTATTTGCATATTAACCGTTAACAACTTATATGTATTATGGCTATTAGAAAAAAGGATAACATAAATTAAGAAATTTAAAAATTTTTTACCTTAGCACAAAACTGAGATGAAAAATTTGTCTATCCGTGTACATGCTCAACCATTCATGCTTAGTACTATCCGGATTAGAGCTAATACAAAATACTACTTATGAGTATACATCAGTTAGCATTTTGTTAATAAATAGAATTACTTAACCACGTTAACATATTTGTCGTATACTTACTTTAGCATTCATATACTACCACTATGCATAGGATAAAATATTTAGTTTTGCTTTGTTGGATTATGGGCTTCTCATTTAGTGCCATATCACAAAAGTACACGATAAGTGGCTACATTTCTGATTTGGATACCGGCGAAAAACTTATAGGAGCCAATGTCTTCGACCAAAGTACAGGTACAGGTACTGTGACCAACACTTACGGATTTTTTAGCTTGACCCTCAATCAAGATTCTATCCGATTGATGATATCCTACATAGGTTATCAATCTCAAGAATACAATCTCTATCTGGACAAGAATATACAACTTTCTATCGACCTTTCTCCTTCAGTAGAACTTAAAGAAGTCGAAGTCATCGCTGACGAAGTATCACGCATTCAGGATCGTACGCAGATGAGTACCATCGATGTACCGATCCGGCAGATAAAAAAATACCTGCCTTGCTCGGAGAGGTAGATGTACTCAAGGCACTCCAATTGCTCCCAGGGGTCCAGTCCGGTGGAGAAGGTCAAAGCGGCTTATATATCCGCGGAGGCAGTCCGGACCAAAATCTCATTTTATTGGATGGAGTTCCGGTGTATAACGCTGCGCATCTATTTGGTTTTTTCTCGGTTTTTAATGCCGATGCTATCCGAGATGTCCAACTCATCAAAGGTGGATTTCCCGCTAGATACGGAGGGAGACTTTCTTCCGTACTCGAAATAAATATGAAAGAAGGTAATAACAAAAAAATAGCCGGAACTGCCAGTATTGGACTCATATCATCTAAACTGACCCTCGATGGACCGATCGATGACAAAACTTCTTTTTTGATCTCAGGTAGAAGAACTTATATCGACATGCTTCTGCGTCCACTTATAAAACAACAATACAAAAATGACAATCAAGATGGAAGTCTAGGATATTATTTTTATGATATCAATGCCAAAATCAACCATAAGATATCAGATAAAGACCGCATCTACTTGAGTTCCTACTTAGGCAATGACCGCTTTAATTTTGAATCAAAAGACCTTCGAGGAGAGATCAGAGATTATATAAAAAACAAATTTGGATGGGGAAACATCACCGGAGCTGCCCGATGGAACCACATCTGGAATCCTAAACTTTTTAGCAATACGACCTTAACCTATAGTCAATATAAGTTAAACTTTGGTGCTGAATTCGGATCGAGATACAGAGACCAAAGCACCATTAGAGAAAATATTGCACTCGCATACATCAGCGGCATATATGACTTCGGAGCAAAGATCGACTTCGATTACCTACCCGACCCAAATCATTTCATCAAGTTTGGTATCAGTGGGATACATCACCGTTTTGCACCGGGAACTTTTGATCTGGAGCAAAACGATACAGAACAAGACTATCGATTTATGAAGATAATTGGTCAAAAAAACATCACTGCTCAAGAATATGGCCTTTATGTCGAGGACGATATGAGGTTATTTGATCGACTCAAGGTCAATGCCGGAATACATATCTCAGGATTTAATGTAGAAAAACAATTTTATAGCTCTATCCAGCCCCGACTGGGTCTGCGCTATTTGTTGTCTGATGGTACCGCTATCAAAGCCTCTTATGCTCAGATGCGACAATATATCCAACTCCTAGCCTATGAAGGAATAGGACTACCTACTGATCTTTGGCTACCGACAACCCGTCGAGTCAAACCTCAAGATGCATGGCAAATAGCATTGGGCGCCGCTAAAACAGTTTTTGAGCAGTATGAGCTTAGCCTCGAAGGCTACTACAAAAAAATGACCAATGTCATTTCCTACCGAGAGGGCGAAGGCTTATTTGAACTCTCAGACTGGCAAGATCGAGTAACCCAAGGCAATGGCTGGTCGTATGGTACAGAACTATTCTTCCAAAAGAAAAAAGGAGCACTCACCGGTTGGATAGGTTACACGCTATCATGGTCTAGCCGACAATTTGATGATCTCAACTTTGGAAAAAAGTTTGACTTTAAATATGACCGAAGACATGATTTTTCGATTGTCGCCTCTTATCAACTCAATAAAAAAATAGATTTTTCCGCATCCTGGGTTTATGGTACAGGCAATGCTATTTCTTTGGCTTCATCCAATTATTTCGGCAGATATGGTTATGGACCTTCCCGTCAGCTATTTAGAGGAAGTTATTTTACCGAAAGGAATAATTATCGGATGCGCTCCTATCACCGATTAGACTTCGGGGTCAATTTTCATAAAGAAAAAAATAAGCATTCTCGCACTTGGTCTGTAGGAGCATACAATGCATACAGTCGCAAAAACCCTTTTTATATATTTGAAGACAGCGATTATATATTGGATCCGACAACGGGAGAATATAAAGAAGTCTTGCAATTTAAGCAAGCTAGCCTCTTTCCGCTGATTCCTTATGTCACTTATAAAATAGATTTCTAAATGATACGTACACTCAGTTTTATCATCCTCTGGATCAGTTTATTTTCATGTGAAGATTTTTTTTCGACTACAGTAGATATCGATATTCCGGAGCATGAACCGAAATTGGTCGTCCATGCTTTTGGCAATACACTCCTAGATAGTATTACCGTACTCGTGACCCAATCGGTAAAAATCAATGAAAATCCTTTCCAACAAAAAAATCTCATCCAAGGCGCACGCATCACTATAAAATCCTCCGAGGGTCAAGAAGCTCAATTTACAGAAATAGTACCCGATGCAAACTATGTAGACTATAACTATATACTTCGTGCGCCAAATTTTCTTAAAGAAGGAGTCCAATACGAACTCCAAGTAGAAAAAGATGGATTTGAGACAGTGACCGCCACACAAACTGTGCCTTTTAGCACTCGGATCTCCAAGGCAATATTTATCAAAGAGGGAGGTTTGGACAATGATGGGAACAAACGTTCAGCAGTAGATCTTAGTTTTAAAGATCCTGAAGAAATCAACAATTACTACGAAGCTACCCTATTGAGAACTTCGAACAATAATGTTCCCAGATATTTTGAGATTTTAGATTTGACGAGTACGGATCCCGCTACTTCAGCTTCTTTTGATTATTATTCGCTAGTTATATCCGATATTAGTTTTAATGGAGATCAAAAGACCCTACGTCTATTGACTTGGCCAGAACATGAAGATAATCAACAAATAAAGAAATTATTATTTTGGTCTTCCATTACTGAAGATCACTACAGATTTTCTAAACTGGCCAAAAAAGCAAGAGAAAATAATGACAATCCATTTGGCTCACCGGTATTGATCCCCAGTAACATGTCCAATGGCATCGGCATTTTTGCACTGGCAGCCGGACAACTCATACCGGTTGATTGAGATAATTTTATTGTTCGATCTACAGAAAAAAATCGGACAAAAAAAAAGATAGACCTTATCTACAAAGTCTATCTTTTTTAGGATATTTTTCTTAATAAAATGATTAATCTCGTCCGCTAAAGATGGCTACCAGTCTCAAAATCTCTATATAGATCCATACCAAAGTGATGATTACTCCGATTGCCCCATACCATTCCATATATTCGGGAGCTCCCTCCTCTGCGCCTCGCTCGATAAAGTCAAAGTTGACTAAGAGCATCAAGGATGCAATCACTACGACAAATAAACTGATACCAATTCCTATAGGTCCTGAGCTATGCAGATAAGGCACGGTGATACCGAAGAAACTCAGCACAAAACTCATAAGATATACCAAAAATATGCCTCCCATAGAAGCCAGAATAACAGTTCTGAATCGATCCGTTACTTGGATGATACCGGACTTGTAGATCATCAACATAATAAAAAGCACTGCGAGAGTGATTGTGGCAGCCTGAAATACAATACCTCCATAGCTTGCACCGACCAAATAAGATATCGCTCCAACTAGAAGACCTTCGAATACTGCAATGATCGGAGCTAAAATGGGTGAAAGATGGACTTTAAATCCATTAATCACCACAGTGATCAGACCACCAATAGAGCCGATGATCGCCCAGGACGGGCTACCACTCTGCCAGGCAAAGGTCGCTGCTACGAGCAGTATAGCAAAAAGCAAAATTGTCTTGTCTACAGAACCTTTTACCGTCATCACGCCCTCTGTACGCTCCAAATCTCGACGCTGATAGATCTCCTCTTTGACGTAGGGACTGTTATTTCTAAATAATTTTCTTTCAGACATAGTTATTATTTTTATTTAATGATTAATTGACTCGCAAACGATTAGAGTTTCCTCTATATTTTTTGATGGCATCCTTAATGCGTTGGACTCGATTTTCAGGACTGGGATGGGTACTATTAAATTCGGGTTTGCGTGCACCTCCTGTAGAGGCTGCGAGTATTTTCATCACCCCGATCATCTGTTCGGGATCATATCCGGCCGAAAGCATAAATCGTACTCCCAGTTCGTCCGATTGGAGTTCCTGATCTCTGCCATACTTCATATTGATGGCATTGCCGATCAGTTGAGCCATCTGTTGGGTCCCATAATCACCCGAAGCCATCACAGCAGCACCGGTCAATCCCTGTGTGAGCTGTTGTTTGGCCAGACGGACAGCCGAGTGCCTGGCGACTACGTGACCGATCTCATGCCCAAGCACACCTGCTAACTGATCTTCATTTTGTAATTTGCTAAAGAGTGCATAGGTGATGAAGACTTGACCACCCGGTAGGGCAAAAGCATTGACAGTTCGAGGATCTGCCAACAGATAAAAGTTGTACTTATACTTACTTTTCTTAGCTTCTGAAGCCTCCAGAAGTCGGCGACCTACAGACTTTACATAATCCTGGTACTCTTGATTGGGGTATAATCCACCATATTGTTGAGCCATACGGGGTGCTGACTGAAGACCCAGTTGG
>JAJRUR010000237.1 GCA_024277695.1 Bacteroidota bacterium
CAGGTAACTCCTGATGAAGCTGTACCTATGCAATTTGATTTTAGGTCGGTCTATGGTTCTATACTTATGGACTGGTTTTCTGTCTCTGAAAATACAGTAAAAAATATCCTGTTTGAAGACTTTCAGTATTTGCCTATTATAAATGAATGCAATTTGACGACAGCTACCGAAGAAACTACATTGGGACAGCTATCAGTATATAATTTTCCCAATCCCTTCAAGAAATCAACCCATATCGTATTTGATTTGGTCAAAACCGATCGAGTTCGTATCAGTATCTTTGATGTTTTGGGTCAAGAGTTGATGGTCATCACTGACAAGACACTTGGCGCAGGCCATCATGAAATACCACTAGATGGGACATTGCTGCCTAGCGGGACATTTTACTATCGCATACAGGTGGGCAACCAACAAAAAGTAGCTGCTATGGCCAAATTGTAATATTATAAAAATATTACTCGGGTTGTAGTATCTTTACAGTATGATGATAAGAAGTTCCGTAGTGGTGATCAGTTTATTCATGCTCTGGCTGCTAACTGCTTGTCAGAAATCAGGACTAGAAGATAATAGACGTTCATACATATTTATAGGACATTGCTATGACTGGGCGCATACCGATAAGGTAGATCCGCGTATCGAAAAAATCGATTTTAGCGCATTTGATGGAATATGGCTGGGAGGGGACATCTGTCGGGAGACCACAGCCAATAAAGCCACCTTGGATTATCTTCATGAGTTATTTGACCTCAAAAACCCTCAGACAAAATGGGCTATCGGCAATCATGATTTCAGAAATGGACATTTTGATTATATTATAGAGCGCACCGAAAGAGATCTTTTTTATACACACACGGAGGATGATATTTGTTATATAGTGATGAATAGTTTTACTGAACATGCTGCTTTTGTAGATAGCTGTGATGAAAAACAAAAACAAGTAGAGCTCTTCAGTCTGGTTTTGGATACCATATCACAATCTGCTCATCTTGTCATTCTGATGCATAATCTTCTTTGGGCCAATGTTGATCCGCTGCTTACCGATGAGGCCAACGCTTCTATCAATGCTCCCGGATCTTGGATGGATATGCTTTGTGACGATCATTCAAAATTTCAAGATATCTACTATGAACCGATAAAAAAAGTTCAGGAACGCGGCGTACAAGTCACGATAATTTCGGGTGACGGAGGACAGTATGATAAGGCATATCAAAGCGAACTACCCAATGGCATACGGTTTTTTATTAGTGGTATCAATAATAGTTTTGATCACAGTAATACAGATTTGCTTCAACGCTTCAATACGGATCCGGATTCGATACTCATTTTTAAGCAAGATAGGACGAACAGGACATTGAAAGGGGAGTTTGTTCAACTCAACGATTATCTACAAAATCAATGAAAATATCTTTTCAGCGCTAGGGCAATCAAAAAAAGACAGTTCAACATGGTTTGAACTGTCTTTTGAGTAGCCCGTAGGGGAATCGAACCCCTGTTACCAGGATGAAAACCTGGCGTCCTAACCCCTAGACGAACGGGCCTTTTTTATAAAGAGACGCAAAGATAATTACTTTACTAATAATCCAAAATATATTTATCAAATTATTTTTTCCAAACGATAGCCTGGGAGAACTCCCAAGTTAGGGCAGTAGATCCAGCCTGCCTTCATCCTGCATTTGTTATTTAAACCCAAGACTGTAAAAAAAGTGACTATGACATGCGAATGGTGTATAAGTAGATATACATAATATATCCATAATCTGAATTAAATACTTGTTATCTTTGCAGGCTTAAATAAGAAGATATGACCAAAATAGCAATAAACGGATTTGGACGAATAGGACGCTTGACTTTCAGGAGATTGATAGACAGGGCGGATGTGGAGATCGTGGCTATCAACGATCTGACCAATAAAGAGACATTGGCACATTTGCTCAAGTACGACTCTGCGCATGGAGCATTTGATGGTGAAGTAAGAATCGAAGCTGGAGAGCTCGTAGTAAATGGCACACGCATAGCGAGTTATGCTGAGCGCGATCCGTCTCAACTTCCTTGGACCAAGCATGATGTAGATGTCGTCTTGGAGTGTACGGGTGTATTTCGGACAGAGGATAAGGCGATGCTGCACATTCAGGCAGGCGCCAAAAAGGTATTACTTTCTGCCCCGGGAAAAGGGGGCGCAGTAAAAACCATTGTAATCGGTGTCAACGAAGATGAAATACGCAGCGATATCAAGATATATTCCAATGCATCTTGTACTACGAACTGTTTTGCTCCGATGGTCAAATTGCTAGATGAGCGCTGGGGGATTATTGAGGGTTTTATGACGACGATTCACTCTTATACAGCCGGACAAAATATTCAAGATGGACCGCATAAGGATTTGCGTCGAGCACGTGCTGCAGCTTATAATATCGTTCCTACTACCACAGGCGCTGCCAAAGCGACGCGTCTAGTCTATCCGGCTATCGGCAAAAAGATCAAGGCCAAAGCAGTTAGAGTTCCGGTCATTACCGGCTCTCTTGTAGATCTAACTGTACGCATGGACGCTGAGGTCAGCCCTCAAGATGTCAATGAGCTATTTCGTATAGCGGCAGAGGGTGATTATCAAGGTATTATTCAATATGTAGAAGATCCGATAGTATCTTCAGACATCGTTGGAAATAGTTATTCTACTATTTTTGATGCTTTACTAACTAGCGCGAAAGGGGAGATGATCAATATGGTCAGTTGGTATGACAATGAAGCGGGTTATTCAAGTCGTTTGGCGGATTTGGCTTTGCTGATTTGAGGCATCGTGTAACAATGATTACCTTTTATTTTATAGGAAGCCATTAGATTTGCATATCAGAAATCTATGCGCTCAGTAAGACTATGGGTCTATTAAAATCTATACTGAAGAATACTTGCCCTCGATGCCGTCGCGGTGACTTATTTTACAGGCCATTTACGCTAAAAAATGCATATAAAATGCCATCTCATTGCAGTGTATGTAATCAGAGGTATGCACCTGAACCGGGATTCTATTTTGGTGCGATGTTCCTTTCCTATATCGCTTCTGCCATTATTTTAGTGGCAGGTGCACTTTTTATGGTTTTTGCTCTACGATGGGATGTCAATATGAGTTTGGTCATAATTTTTGTGATTGGAGGATTGACGCATAATTTTTTCTATCGACTGGGGAGATCATTATGGATTCATCTTATGGTAAGATATGACCGGAGATATGCGTCGAAGATGGAGGCATCCTCAACTGAAAAATCACAGTAATCACTAGGATGTATCCTTCATCTTGGAGTGACAGATTTACACATTTAGCCACTCCATGAAGCATCATTTCATGAGTCTGTAATCATCATGCGATCGGACAAATCTTTTATATCCGCACTATATGTATATGATATATACGACGCTTAGCAATATTTGTCGTAAGCCTCCTGTAGGTTTTGAGCTACTTGCTGTGCTGTATGCCCCTCTATTTGGTATCGCTCGATAAAATGGACTAAGCGACCGTCCTTAAAAAGAGCCATGGATGGCGAAGAAGGAGGATATGGCAAGAAATATTCTCTTGCTTTGGCAGTGGCTTCTCTTTGGTTACCAGCAAATACCGTATAAAGCTTGTCAGGACGCTTATCATTATGAACGGAAAGCTTGGCTCCGGGACGCGCATTAGCTGCAGCACATCCGCAAACAGAATTGACTACTACCAATGCTGTGCCTTGCATATTTTCTAGAGCGTCGCTCACTGCCTCAGCAGTTTCTAAAGATTCAAAACCATGATCGGTCAATTCCTGGATCATTGGAGCTACTATTTCTATAGGATACATAAAACAATTTCATTTAGTGATTGATATGTCTTAACACCCAACTCAATGGTATAGTTTAATCATTTGACTAGAATAATTTAGGGTATTTCAAATTTCTACATAAAAAAACATAGATTTTTGGGGCATTTTGTAGTATTCTTACGTTCTAAATTCTGAGGGTTATATTTAATTGTTATATTTCCATTTTATTTTACAAAAAACAAAATCTTTAAAAAATTATGAAGCGCGCTATCCTAAGTTTATTTTCTATTGTACTCATAATGGGCTTGTCTTTTGGTCAGTATTCGGCTAAGAGGTCTTCGATCATTAAAAATACCACCCCACAAAATGAATGGGTGCAGTATCAAGAAGGCGTTCGATTTGATCGTACTTTTTTTGCAGAGCAACGCGAATTTTTTGGTCTGAGCGCAGCTGATCAGATGAGATTAAAATCACAGCATGTAGATAATCTGGGGATGAAACACATGGAGTTTAGTCAGTTGCATCATGGTTATCCTGTACATGCGGCGCGCTATTTGCTACATTTGAGACATGGTGCACTAGAGAGTTCTAATGGTCAGATAGTTAGAAATATAGAAGCTATGCCGGTCATTGGGATATCGAAATCAGATGCTATACGCCAGGCAATACAAAAATATCCCTCAAAGCGATATCTCCAACAAGGAGAAGACACACAACTCGTTTGGTATGATCCGGACTACACGACTTCGGGCAAGAACTATAGACTTGCTTATAAGGTAGATATAGAGAGCAAAGTACCGTTATTTCATTATTGGGTATTTGTAGATGCCTCAAGCGGTCGCATTTTAGGAGAGGAGCAAAGACATATGCATGTAGATCGAGAAGGCTCTGCGCACACGTTATATTCGGGCGTTAGACCGATTATAACTGATAGTCTTGCTCTGCCGGATACAGTTCTTTATCGCCTATTTGAAACCGGTCGTGGAGGAGGTATTCACACCGTTGCTTTGGACTTAAATAGTGGAGAGATCGAAGAGTGGACAGATGGTGATAATGTCTGGGACTCGTTATCTAACGGAGTGGCTTATTTGGATGCCCACTGGGGAGCTGAGATGACCTATGATTATTTTTTTGAGCGTCATGGTCTTTCGGGAGCAGATGGTTTTGACTTTCCGATGAATGTCCAAGTTGCAAATGATTTTGGATTTTCTAATGCAGTATGGACAGGTAATATGATTATTATGGGATCTGGCAATGGAGCAGGAGTAAAGCCTTTTTCGACATTGGATGTTGTATCGCACGAGTTTACTCATGGTGTGACACAGTTTGCAGCCAGTTTGATATATCGCATGGAGTCAGGAGCCTTAAACGAATCTTTTTCCGATATTTTTGGAAAAGCTGTAGAACAATTTGCCAGACCGGAAGACTTTAGTTGGATCATCGGAGCCGAGATTTATGGCGGTTTTGGTTTGCGATCGATGTCAAATCCTCATGATTTGGAAAACCCCAAGTATTACAAGGGCTTATATTGGTTTGATACTTCATCACCAATCAATAATGGTGGTGTCCATACCAATTCGAGTGTTCAAAACTACTGGTATTACCTACTGGTAGAAGGTGCTGAAGGGTATAATGAAAAGGGAGATACGATAAGCGTCAAAGGTATAGGTTTTGAAGATGCTGATGCCATTGCATTTAGAAACCTTACTGAATATCTTGTACCCAATTCTAATTATCACGATAGCTACATGGGCTCATTACAAGCAGCGGAAGATTTGTTTGGAAAGTGCTCAGATCAATATATCGCTGTCATCAATGCATGGAATGCAGTTGGTGTCACTGACCGATTTGAGCCTATTGTAGATTTTGCCTTGACGAGTTTGCTCAGCCCGAGTACCGATTGTAATCTAATGGACGAAGGTATATCCGTCAGATTGAGTTTCAATACTTGTGGTGTAGTAGAGGATTTGACAGACTTGGTATTTTATTATCAAGTGAATAGCGGTAATGTGGTGGATCAATCCTTTGATATCTCCAGTGTTCAGCAGATAGGTGACGCGGATGAATTTTCTTTTGATGATCTGGCGGATCTAAGTGCCTTAGGTGCACATGAAATCAAGATTTGGATAGAATCAGTCGATGGTGATCCATCGAATGACACCTTATGGATAAATCTAGAAAACTTACTCCAACAAAATGAGGATTTTCTTTTAAAAGAAATTCAAAAACCAAGTAGTAATTGTAATCTGATAGAAGCTCCGGTGCGAGTAGCCTTTGAGTTCAATGGATGTGATAGCTTAGTAGATGGAGATGCAGTAGTACTAAGTTATATGGTTAATGGTGATCAGAGTACTCTCGTAGAGGAGACTGTACCGCTTTCGGGTACACTCTATCCCGGTGATGTATTTGAATATCAGTTTGCGACTCCGGCTGTGTTTCCCGAAGAAGGAGAATATATTATAAGTGCTCAAATAAAATTTCCATCCGATCCCTTTCAAGAGAATAATTTTTTCGAAACCCAAACCTTTTGGCAGACTCGCCGAGTCAAAGATGATATCGTTTTTAAATTTTCAAAA
>JAJRUR010000238.1 GCA_024277695.1 Bacteroidota bacterium
TGATCCATTTTTGAAAGCCTTGGAGACTTGCTTCAAGGTGAGCATTATCAAATAAGGTGCTTTTTTTTCTTAGCTTGAGAATAAAAGAATAAGCATCATAAAGTGCTTTTCGGTTCGGGTCTTGGAGATAGTCCCATCGAATGGGCTTAGGAGCCAATCTACAGTTTTCTGATATGGAACCGTTTGGACATCTATTGATCGAATAATCGTATCCTAGTTCGCCAAATTGCCACATCATTTTTGGTCCGGGTATCATATACATAAAGACCATCGCAAGTTCTGATCTTTGGAGTGCTATGTCCAGTTCTTTTACATTATAACTTCCGGAAGAATTGCCCCAAGTTATATTTTTATACATGTTGCGTTCTTCGTCGTGACTTTCCATATATCCGATTAATCCTAGTTGGTCAAAGCCTCTGGATTGACTAGTCATTCCCCATAGGTTGGAGTTGTATCCCATGCTGGCTTCTGCATATGCATAGTTCATATTTCCCCAGACCATCATACCTCTTCGTACGAGTTCTTTTTCCTCGTTATTATCAGCAAAGTGTTCTAGTATGATGTAAATATCGGGATCAATATCCCAAAGAGCCTGTGCGTAGTGGTTTAGGATATTTATTCGACTTTGATCGTATTTGGCCATTTGGCTATTGTTCGTACTAAATTTTTGGGTAAAACCTTTGCTTAGATCAAATCGAAATCCATCGATTTTGAATTCGTTGACCCAATGCGACAGGCACCTGATTACATAGTATTTTGTAGCTTCACTTTCGTGGTCAAAATCGTATCCGACATTGAAGGGGTGTCTTGGTGTTACATTAAGCCAAGGATTGTCAGGACTAGGGCGAAAATTATTATCGTCCCAATAAAGGCGGGCTAAGGGATTGCGGCTAAAAGCATGATTAAATACGACATCGACTACGATACCTATACCTCGAATATGTGCCTGATCGATTAAGAATTTTAAATCTTCGGGACTACCGTAATATTTGTCAAGCGCATAGTGGTAGGATGGGTTGTAGCCCCAACTTTCATTTGCTTCAAATTCGCTTATCGGCATCAACTCTATGGTGTTGATGCCTAGCTCAGCTAGATAATCCAATCTGTCAATCATATCTCGGTAGGAGTGCGATTCTAAAAAATCATGTACCCATAATTCGTAAATGATAAGATTTTCTTTCTTTTCGCGCTGATAATTGACGGCTGTCCACTGGAAGTCTTCTTTTGGACGAACCCATGTAATTTCTCCTGAGGTTCTGGCATCAGGATATGACGGGATACTATCAAATACTTCTATTGGGATATTCTTATCATTCCATGGGTCGAGTATCAGTTCAGAGTATGGATCGGCTATTTTGATCTTGCCATCTACAAGGTACTGATACAAAAATGAGGAATCCTGTCCTATACTGTCTAAAATTACCCACCAAAGCGACTGTAAAGTGTCTAAATTCATATGTGTCTTTTCATCTACTAAAAAGTCATTGTGTGAGGTCAAAAGAAAAACATTTTCTTTGTTGGGTGCAAATAGGACAAATCCTGCTCGATCATCAGGAAGATAACTAAGCCCCGGTTCGAGATCTGTAGATTGGATACGGACAGGGGGAGTGATTACGTAACGATAAGATCTTTCTAGGCTAGTATCTCCATTGTCCGCAACTATTTTGATATCATGATTGCCAAGACCGGATAGAGTGTATGTGGTGTCCAGATTATTAGTCAAAGTATTGAGGATTAAAGTTCCATTATCAAAAACACGGACATTTGCAGTATCTGAAAGTGCTAAAGAAATACTGAGTAGAAAGAAATCATCAATAATATTATTTCTGCTTTGAGGAGAATATACAATCATCTTCAATTCACCGTCAGAATCTGCTATCGGTACGAAGATGTCACTACCATCTTCTGCCCTCCCGACGATAGTACCATCAACATTACGAAAAACAAAGGCAAGTTTTTCTATTTTTTCATCTGTAGGTACTCCATAAAATGAACGGATATTTAATGCTATTTGATGCATATTGTTTCCTTGGTTGGTCATGCGTACTTTAGGGTCAGAAGTACCCCAGGTTCCTTGGACATATCTCCAGTCATTCGGATGTGAACTCTTGTCCGTAATTAATCCCGTATGCATATATACTTGTTGTGTGCCGACCAACGCTCCATTGCCCATAGAGGCATCGTAACTAATGACAATATCGCTATCAGCTGTGGGAAAAACAGGGTCAATAGATACTTGGGCATGTATGATCAAAGTAGTAAAGGTAAGCAAGTAGGTCAGTACAAGATATTTATGCATTTAGATTTAGATTTTTGGTATTACTCACAAAAAAAAATCGGGTGTCTCAATGGACACCCGAAAGTAATATGATTGAATTTTTATCGATGTACAACAAATCTTTTGACAGCATAAAAGTTTTCGTTGTTTAGGACTAAGGAGTAGGTTCCTGATGACAAATTTTCAATGGAGATGTCAAAATGATTACGCGCAAGGACATTACCTGTTTGGATCAATTGTCCTGCGGTATTCATAATTTTATAGACCAAGGGTTTTGAGATGTTTTTACTATCGATGGATATCGATATGATTGCTTGAGAAACAGGATTTGGAAATAGTTTTATGTCATTGATTGTTGTAAAGTCATCTGTTCCTGTTGAAAGCATAAAGGCATATTCGCCGGACTGCGTATTGAGACTTACATCCCAGATACCTGCTGTACACCAGATGTTAGGCCCATCTTGAGTGCCTACACCACTAGGGAAGTCTCTAGCACCCCAATTGACAGTCCAATCAGCATTGGCTCGAAATTTAATACCACTATCGCCTAGCGTAGTATCTGCTGTAGTCAAATTGACTTGGGTCAGTTTCCATAATTGATCATCCTCCGCATCTCTGACCATAAAAGCATCAAAATTAGTGGTCTCATCCGGCCACTGACCGAATGGTCCATCTTTACCCACAATCGATACTTGATCATAGACGACAAATGCTTCAAAATTGTACTCTCCTGTAAGGCTGTTAAATGTTATGTTGTATCTGCCGGCTTGAATAGGGATATTAGCACCGTTCATCGTAGCTACACCCATGGGAAAATCAGGACCTCCCCAGTTGACTGCCCAGTCATTGTCCGCTCTGAATTTGGCTTCGCCATCTACTAGTTCCATAGTAGCATGCCAAATCGTTCCGTCATTAGGATCTTTTTCCATATCGGTATCTTCATCCCATCCTCCGGGTGTGGCACTTCCTATGATTCCTATCGTCGCATATTCTTGCAACTCGATAAAACTATATTCTAAAGTAGCCGTATTAAACATAACACGGTAGTTACCTGCGACGACGGGAATATTCGGACCGGATTCGGTAGCTGTCCCTGAAGGAAAATCCTCTCCTCCCCAGTTGACTGCCCAGTCATTGTCTGCTCTAAATTTGGCTTCGCCATCTACTAATGTTAGATCAACAGTCCATACATCCGGATCACCGGTTTGTGTCATATCGGTATCTTCATCCCATCCTCCGGGTGTGGCACTTCCTATGATTCCTATCGTCTCAAATTTTACTATTTCACTAAAATTGTATGCACCGGTCAAAGTGTCAAAAGTGATGCGGTATTGCCCGGCTTTGGGTATGGGGATGTTCTCTCCATCCTGTATAGCTATTCCTGAAGGAAAATCTGCTGCCCCCCAGTTGACTGCCCAGTCATTGTCTTTTCTGAATTTAGCTTCGCCCTCTACCAGATCCATGACAATAAAAAACCCATTCTCAATAGTATCCATAAACATATCGGTATCTTCATCCCATCCTCCGGGTGTGGCACTTCCTATGATTCCTATTGGTGAATTAACAGGGCTAAAGCTGTAGTCTCCGGTGTTGGAGTTAAACTCAATATGAAAAAAGCCTCCAAAAGGTATCGGTATATTCGGACCGTCCTGTGTTCCTGTTCCAACAGGAAAGTCAGTATTACCCCAATTGATTGCCCAATCATCATTTGCCCTGAATTTTAGCTCACCCGGAACGAGCTCAATATCTAAAGTCCATAAGGCAGTATCTATGGCATCCTGTACCATGGAGCTATCCGTATCCCATCCGCCCGGAGTGGCAGTACCAATAACTCCTACTGTCATTATTTGCGCATCTGCATAAGTCATTATAGATGCGAAAAGGATTAACACATAAAGTAATTGTTTTCTCATAGTTGTTGATTTTTATTTAGTGAAGAAATGAAAAAATTCTTTTTATCAGTCAATAGTGTAAATTTAACACTTTATTTTATATTTACGGTACATTTGATGCCAAGGATTAAATTAAAATCTTTTTTTTGAAAACATATATTTAATATATGATTGGTGGTATGTATATATTATAAATTGATTATAAGTAACTTATGTTTTTATTCTTCAGTATTACTAGCCGTTTTTTCCTTCTGGATATTTCAAAAAAATATATCAAAATTTTTTTGTGGTTTTTATTAATTTTTCTGTATTCCTTTTCATTGCTCGGGCAGCAAGTAGTATCTGGGGTGGTTAGGGATGGAATAACAGAGGAGCCCTTGATAGGTGTTAATGTAGTAATAAAGGATACGGATAAGGGTACAGTCACTGATATCGAGGGTCGATACGAAATCGAAGTGTTTTCGAATGATGACATATTGGTATTTTCATATGTTGGCTATCAGCATAGAGAGGTGCAGGTAGGAAGTCGTAGTAGTTTGGATGTCATATTGGGGGTAGGTGAGACATTAGATGAGGTTGTGTTTATAGGATATGGTGAGATAAAAAAGAAAGATGTCACCGGGGCATTGCAGACAGTAACGAGTGAGAGTTTTAATAAGGGCGCACTCACGAGTGCTCAGCAGCTGCTATCTGGAAAGATAGCCGGAGTGAATATTTCAAATTCCGGCAATCCAGGAGGCGGAGCAGTAATCCGGATACGAGGAGAGTCTTCATTAAGTGCCTCAAATGATCCCTTGATCGTAATCGACGGGATACCATTAGATAATGATGGTATTCATGGGGGCAGAAACAATCTCAACATCATCAACCCTGAGGATATAGCCTCAATGACTGTCCTAAAAGATGCGTCTGCTACAGCTATATATGGAAATAGAGCGGCTGCAGGAGTTATACTGATCACTACCAAAAAAGGCAGGATTTCAGATGGTTTTAAGCTACAACTAAATACCAAACTTTCCATAGCAAACAAAGTTGGAAAAATCGATGTATTGTCATCTGAAGAATTTCGTGATGCTATCAATGAAAGATATGGTACGGATAGTGATGCTGCAATGCTGCTCGGAGAGGCAAATACTGACTGGCAGCAGGAGATTTTCGAACAGGCTTTTGCGCAGGATTAT
This sequence comes from Bacteroidota bacterium, assembly GCA_024277695.1. Taxonomy (GTDB): domain Bacteria; phylum Bacteroidota; class Bacteroidia; order Chitinophagales; family Saprospiraceae; genus JAJRUR01. Next base: position 5,352 of record JAJRUR010000238.1, read on the forward strand.
ATGCTCTCTTCTTCCGGAGGTATTTTGGGCTTACCGTTCAGAGCCTCTGTCGGATACACCGATAACAAAGGCATACTTAGGACGGATAGATTTCAAAGGACTACAGGTAACCTACAGTTTACCCCCGGGTTTTTTAATAATAGATTGCAGATTAATATGGGCGTTAAATTCAGTAGGCAAAAGAATCGTTTTGCTGATAATGGAGCCATTGGGTCGGCCATTGGTTTTGACCCTACCCAGCCTATTTATTCTGGAGTTGATGATTTTGGAGGATATTTTGCTTGGAGAAATCCTGAAACCGGTGTACTTACAGGACTTGCTCCTGCAAATCCGGTCGCATTGTTAGAGCAAAAAGAGGATATATCTACACTCAATAGGTACATACTTCATGCTTCGGTTGATTATAGATTTGGTTTTTTGCCGGATTTGAGAGCTAATCTAAATTTGGGTTATGATATTTCTAATAGCAGTGGAAGGATAAATATAGATACTACTGCAGCATTTGCTTCTAGCTATAATTTTGCTTTGGGTATAGATGAAGGTGGTGTACTCAATACTTACGGTCAAGAAAAAAATAATAGCTTGCTAGAGTTTTACCTCAATTACAAAAAGGAGTTGTTGGGCAATGATTTTGATATAATGTTGGGGTATTCATGGCAGCGATTTTTTAATTCGAGCGATTTTTTTAATTCGAATCTTATCGGCACAGTAACCACTGAAGGACGAGATGCTGCGGAACTGTATATGCTTTCGCTTTTTAGTCGTATGAATTATTCGGTTTCTGATCTTGTGTATCTGACAGCTACATTGAGACAAGATTACACTTCTAGGTTTTCGCCAAAAAATCGTAAGGGATTATTCCCTGCTCTTGGGATTTCGTTTCGATTAATTAATAATGAAACGCATCTATTTAATAATCTTAAACTTAGAATGGGCTGGGGTATCACAGGTCAACAGGATATTGGAGGGTATTATTTATATCAAGGACTCTATCAAAGAAGTAATGAGACGGCAGCCTACCAATTAGGAAATAACTTTATAACTACTTTCCGTCCAAACGGTTATGATTCCGGAATAAAATGGGAGACTACGACTACTTATAATGCCGGTGCGGATATATCCCTGATAAAAAACAGATTAAATGCCTCGGTAGATATTTATCAAAAAAATACTAAGGACTTACTCAATTATAGTGTGCAGGTACCTGTCGGATCAAATCTAACAAATGTCGTAGCTACCAATATAGGTAATATGGAAACTAAGGGATTAGAATTTTCAGTCAGTTCAGTGCCGATCCAAACCAAGGACTTTGTATGGGATATCCAAGTGAATACTGCCTATAATAAAAGTATTATCACAAAGCTTAATGAAGATGATACTTCGATAGGTGAAGAAGTAGGAGGTATATCGGGAGGCGTGGGCAATACGATACAGATACATACCGTAGGGTATGAGCCGTATGCATTTTGGGTCTTTGAGCAAAAGTATGATGAAAACGGCTCACTTTTGCCCGGTGAGTTTGTGGATAGAAATGGAGATGGGATGGTAAATGCTGAGGACAGATATCGAATTGAAGCTTCTACGCCTAGATGGACAGGAGGGTTAAGTTCGGCTATACGTTTCAAAAAATGGGATTTTTCTTTTGCAGGTAGATCTTATTTTGGTGGCAAAATATACAATAATGTTCAGACGGATATTGGCTTTACGGATCGAATGTTTGATTTGGGTGTATTAAAAAATATTCATTCTATTGCTCTGCAAAATAATATTGAACAGCAGTCGGAGGCTACTTTCAGTGATGCTTATGTTTTTGATGCTTCATTTTTTCGTATGGATCACATTACATTGGGATATATATTTGATCTAAAAACTTTGAAAGAATGGTATGTTTATACGACTGTCCAAAATCCTTTTGTCTTGACCAATTATGATGGTCTGGATCCTGAAATATTTAGAGGAATTGATAATAATATTTACCCTCGACCAAGGGTCTTTTTGATTGGAGCCAATATAAAGCTCAGATAATAACTATATAAAATAAAAAGATGAAAAATTTTAATTACTTTTTCCTTTTAGGAGTAGTTGTATTTTTTATGACATCCTGTTTTGGTGATTTGGATACAATCCCTATCGATGAAGATATTTTGACATCAGAAGTTTTTTATCGACAAGAAGGCGCATATAAAGCGGTATTGGCTAAGATCTATGCAGGTCAGGCGACGACAGGCCAACAAGGGCCGACAGGACAAGGGGATTTGTCCGGAATCGATGAAGGATTTAGCCAATACTTGAGACAATACTGGTATCAGCAAGAATTGACTACTGATGAAGCAGTCGTTGGATGGGCAGATGCTACGATAAAGGATTTTCATGATTTGGATTGGACACCTACGGATGTATTTATTAATGCATTTTATAACCGTATTTTTTATCAAATCGGGATATGTAACGAGTTTTTGAGACAGACGCAACCCGATGTACTTAGTCGTCGTGAAACAGCTCAAGATTTGATAATCGAGATTGAGAAGTATCGAGCAGAAACTCGATTTATGCGCGCCTTGAGTTACTGGCATGCACTAGACCTGTTTCGCAATGTTCCTTTTGTTACAGAAGAGGATGAAGTCGCCGCATTTAATCCGGTACGTATCGAGGCTTCAGAGCTTTTTTTGTATATCGAATCCGAACTAAAAGATATCGAGGAAAGGATCATAGGTCCTAGACAAAATGAATATGCGCGAGCTGACAGAGCTTCTGTATGGATGCTCTTGGCAAAATTATATCTCAATGCAGAAGTTTATATCGGTGAAAAACGATATGATGATTGCTTGGAATATTGTCGAAAAATAATAGGAGCAGGATATGAATTGGATCAAGAGTTTGAGCATTTGTTCTTAGCTGATAACCATAACTCCAATGAAATTATTTTTCCAATAGCCTATGATGGCTTGTACACACAGACTTGGGGTGGTACTACTTTTTTGATACATGCCAGTATAGGAGGAGATCTTGATCCTGCTGATTCCGGTGTAAATTCTGGCTGGGCAGGTTTGAGGACTACACCTCAGATCGTCGAAAAATTTGGAGATATAGGGGGTGTTATTAAGGATTTTTTTCCGCGTATAAATCATCCGCAAGTGTACATACCTGGAGAATATCAAGGCAATGATCCCACGAACAGCGATTATGCTATTACGGATAGTGATGGTGATGGGGTGTATGTAGGCTATCAATATTTTGAGCAAGACAGTACTACTTTTGTATTTGCTCCGAATCCTACACTTTCATTTGTCTATGGTGATAATGACGGAGATGGGGTACTGGAAATCGGTGGCGCACCACTGTTTGCAGGAAAAGCAGGCTTTTATTTTATATCGTTTGACAATAATAATAAGACCTATGTTATAGAGAAAAGAAACTGGTTTGTGTCCGGTTCTGCCGTCGATGCACCAACACCATTGGAATGGGATCCTAATATCGGTATGCTCAAAGTAGAGCTAAACTTGTCGCAAGGTAGTTTTGTTTTTATGGCTGATGATCCGAACAGCACCAGTTTGGGAGATATAGACTCCAAGGGTATTCTTACTATAGATGGAGACCCGATTACTGTGGATCAGTCCGGACCGGTAGAGATACTCCTAGACCTTAGAAAAGAGGAGTTTGTTTATAAAATTTCTTCTACTTCCTATGACCGTAGAGGTATTTTTGGAACAGAAGGACAGTCATTGGACATCGATGATATTTCCAATTTTAGAGATGGCTATGCCGTACTAAAATTTAAAAATATTACTTCGACAGGAGTCCAAGGTTCCAATAGTACTTTTCCGGATACCGACTTCCCTATGTTTCGTTTGGCAGATGTCTATCTCATGGCTAGTGAGTGTATCTTGAGAGGAGCAAACGGATCCATGGATGAAGCCGTCGATTACTTCAATATCGTAAGAAGTCGTGCATACAAAAGTCAGTTGGCCAACGTTACATCGGGCACTTTGGACTTGCAAATGATTATCGATGAGCGCGCTCGAGAACTCATGTGGGAGGGTCATCGTCGTAGTGATTTGATACGCTTTGGTCTGTTTACCTCGGATGATTATTTATGGCAATGGAAAGGAGCTGTTAAAGAGGGAAGAGGAGTAGGCTCTTACCGCCGAGTATTCCCAATCCCGGAAAAAGATTTGAATAACAATCCCAATCTAGTCCAAAACGAAGGTTATTGATGCGAGGACGATTTGTTATATATTGTTGTATTTCACTTCTATCCATCTTTGTTTCCGGACAGTCTGTCGAAAGAATCGAACCTCCGAATTGGTGGTCAGATATGCAAAACGACACCCTCCAATTACTACTTTATGGTACACATCTGAGTGAATTGGATGTCAATAGTGCTGAACTTGCTCTTATGGATATTGTACGTCCGCAAAATAGTAATTATCTTTTTTTATACTTTTCAACGAAAGGACTTGGACCTGGGCTATATACGTTTTTTTTGACGAATAAGGATACTACCATATGCTTGAGTTATGAGCTCAAAGAAAAAAATATCATTTCAAGAGGTTTTGATGCATCAGATGTTATTTACTTAATTATGCCGGACCGGTTTTCTAATGCTGATCCGTCCAATGATTCTGTAGCTGATATGTCCGATAAGCCGGATCGAGCTAATCCGACGGGTCGCCATGGAGGAGATATCGATGGCGTGATTTCGCAATTGGACTATCTTGAAGATTTAGGCGTGACTACTCTTTGGCTGACACCGGTATTGGAGGACAACGTAGCCGAATGCTCCTATCACGGTTATGCGATAAGCGATTATTATAAAATTGATCCGAGACTTGGTAGCAATATGGATTACA
>JAJRUR010000014.1 GCA_024277695.1 Bacteroidota bacterium
AACGCCAGGGTATATCGTCGATCTAAATTGGAGTAGTCCCACAAAGCTCCAAAAATCTAAAATCCGAATAAGTACCAGGAAATGAGAGAATTATGTATTAATAGTATATATAACGCCAGGGTATATATCGTCGATGTATTTTGGAGTAGTCCCACAAAGCTCCAAAAATCTAAAATTCGAATAAGTACCAGGAAATGAGAGATATATGTATAATAAAAAGGAGTAACGCCAGGGTATATCGTCAATGTAATTTGGAGTACTCCCACAAAGCTCCAAAAATCCAAAATCCAAATAAGTACCAGGAAATGAGAGAATTATGTATAATAAAAAGGAGTAACGCCAGGGTATATCGTCAATGTAATTTGGAGTACTCCCACAAAGCTCCAAAAATCCAAAATTTAGGTAAGTATTAGGGAATGAGATCTTTATGTATAATAAAAAGGAGTAACGCCATGGTATATCGTCGATCTAATTTGGAGTAGTCCCACAAAGCTCCAAAAATCTAAAATCCGAATAAGTGCCAGGAAATGAGAGAATTATGTATTAATAGTATATATAACGCCAGGGTATATCGTCGATCTAATTTGGAGTAGTCCCACAAAGCTCCAAAAATCTAAAATTTAGGTAAGTACCAGGAAATGAGAATTTTATGTATAACAAAAAGGAGTAACACTAGGGTATATCGTCGATGTATTATGAAACATCCCACAAAGCTCCAAAAAATTTATGGATAAATTATTTGCTAACATTACCAAGAATGTGATGTTAGATAAATTTATAGAGACGACTTCTATAGCAGATATTAACTACCTTCGGGAGTATTAATATTAGCTTTTGTTATATCATAATACAAAAATCCAAACACAAGAAAGTATTCTATTAATATAAAAAGTGTGGACTCTTTAAAAGGATCAAAACTATATGCCGAGTAACTAAGGCAAATCAAAAAACTCCATACAATCACAAATCGATAATTAACAAATACGGATAGACCAAGCGGTATGATCAAATACCAAGGGTGTACTGTAGTTGATAAAAACAAATATACACAAAATACCAAGATCAAATATTGGTAAAAAACCATCGTGCCTGGTGCCAATTGTTTTTTATATGCTCTAAACACGAAGAGCAAAAATCCTATAAAAAATACTCCTGCCAATAAAGGTCCCAATAATGCGATGAGGTTATAGCCTTTGATCTGGTATCCTATACTTCTAAGTAGGTAATATATTCCGGCATTAAACTCAAACTTTCTGAAATATAAATCCAAACTCGAAACAAATCCTAGGACATCTCTGGCTGTAATCAACGGGATAAACACAAGTATCAGTAATAGTGCCAATACAGACAGGTATTTAAAGGATCTCTTCATCTCGCATGACATGAATATAAATGGTACAAAAAGAACAGTATGTAGCTTAGTAGCAATTGAGCAAGTATAGGATATCGCAGAATAGAATAAGCCGGATGTGCCCAGATCTTTACGTGTTATAAAAAAGTATATAGCTGAGAGAAAGAAGGCAAGCATCATGGATTCGAAATGAAGATTCCCTACTACTTCTACTATTACTAAGGGATTAAAAACATATAAAATAATACCTTTTGTATCGAGTTGGGCATACTGAAGTAATTTTATCATGAAATAAAAATTTATGATCTCTGCAGCCAATAAAAATAGCCCATATACTACGGAAGCTCCGTAAATAGAAGACGGAAATATTAAGGCACCGAAATAAAACATCAATTGATTGATCGGAGGGTATACTGTATAATAATTTGGAGAATTTAGTTGATTAAATAGATCCGTATGGAGACCTTCAATATGCATCTGCAAAGCATCAGCCGGGAGGTAGCTGTATGGATTGTATCCGTGTGTACTCAATAATCCATCCCAGTAAAAGCGATAAATATCATCTGACAAGCTCGGAAATGCAAACACTAGAATCAGGCGCAATAAAATACCCATACTCAAGATCCACTGTATAGAAAGAGTAGAACGCTTGCGATACAAGCAATAATATGCTGCGAATCCCAATGCATACATCATCAAGATATAAAAAAAATCTTGCTGACTTACTTGATAACCCAAATAGTATATACTGCCAATTAATCCCAGTAAGGCTATATATTTATGCACGGTGATAGTTTATGCTATTCTTCCTATATATTTTATTGCTTTGCTCCGATGTGATGTCTTATGGAATAGTAAAAAATACTCGCAAAACCAAACATCAATAATAAATGATATATCAAAAACGAAGATTGCGCATTATAGAGTTCATATATCACTGCCATCATAAAATAAATCGCTAGAACGCCCTCAAAAAAAGTAATCCAATTAATGCCGGAGTTGAAGTATATTTTTTTCTCAAAAGTATCCGATATCCCTTTGATGTCAAACTTGGGAGTACGTACAAAAGGGGTTTTCTTTCCCCGAAGTCCTTGGATAATGGCCACAGTATTATGTAAGGATAGTCCCATAGAGAGAGATAAAAACAAAGGAAATAATAAAATAAACTTCAAAAACCGTTTTACATAAGAGCCTCCCGAATATTCTTGACGTACATTCGCCTCATAATATACAAATATAATGCTCAATAAACTAAGAAAAAATATACTTAATAGCATCGTATTGATCGAAAGAAAATGAATGGCAAACATTACAGGCACGCTAAATACTCCTACTACAAATACAAAAATAAAAATAATCGATGCACTCAAATGGCTAGAAGCGTGAATTTTCTTTTCTAAACTGAGGTTAGAATTCCAGACTTTTTTTAATAATTTCTTAGAGGTCTCCGCCCCACCTTTCATCCAGCGATACTGTTGAGACTTCAGACCTCCAATCTCTGACGGTAGTTCTGCCGGAGATCCTATTTCTGACATATACTTTATTTTCCACCCTTTCAATTGTGCTCTATAACTGAGGTCCAAGTCTTCTGTCAATGTATCTGCCTCCCATCCACCGGCATCAGCAATAGTCTCCGCTCGCCAAATTCCGGCTGTACCGTTAAATTGTAACAAATAATTTGATAGATATCTACCCTCCTGCTCTACAGTAAAGTGGACATTGAGTTGAAATGCCTGCAAGCGTGTAATCAAGGAATAATGTTCATTGATATGCTCCCAGCGAGTCTGTACTACACCAATTTTTTCATCTTTAAATTGAGGGATAATTCGACGCAAAAAATCCCGCCTTGGCATAAAGTCAGCATCAAATATGGCTATAAACTCTCCTTTGGCACTTTTCAAACCTTCTTTCAAAGCTCCTGCTTTATATCCTTTGCGATTGTTCCTAATCACCGCTTTGATATCAAATCCTTGATTACTGTATTCTACAACCTTTTGTTTTGTAATTTCTAATGTTTCGTCATTGGAGTCATCCAAAATCTGTATCTCTAGCTTATCCTTTGGATAATCTAACTGCACGATTCGATCGATCAAGCGCTCCGTCACATAAAGTTCGTTAAATATAGGTAGCTGTATAGTGACTACCGGCCATGCATAGTCCTCGGGTACAGGATCCACCCATCCATTATTTTGACGCTTGCCCTCTCTATACTTGATCAGTAGATGCAATTGTAAAAAACAAAATATAGCTATATAACTCAATGCCAGTATATATATACCTAATACCAAATATGCCAATATCGTCACAGCTATTAAGATTTATTTTATATCAGTCTAAAAATAGTCCACAAAATCTTGTGTCCTGCCAAAAATGTACCTTTTAGCGTACCGCTCACTTTAGAACTGCCTATCCGTGGACGGTACTTAACAGCGATCTCTTCTGCTCGTAGTCCTTGCTTTGCAGCCTTAACTTGCATCTCTACTGTCCAGCCATAATCCGGATCAGACATCTCCAATCCCATCAAGGCATCATATCCGATGGCTCTAAATGGTCCTAGGTCTGTAAACCGATATCCGTAGATCAACTTGATCAAAGTAGTTGCCAGCCAGTTACCAAAAATCTGTTGTGGCATCATCGCTCCCTTCTCCAAACCCCCCAAAGCCCGACTCCCAATCACCAGATCTGCTCTTCCTTCAACTATTGGCAATACTAATTCTGTCATTTGCTCCGGATAATCTGAATAATCTCCATCCAAAAAAACCACCAAATCAGGCTTTTGTTCCAAGTTTGCAATCCATGACATCCCTTTCAGACAAGTACTCCCATATCCTCGCTTTGGCTCATAGACTACAATAGCTCCTAATCCTCTTGCTATTTTATCTGTGGCATCTGTACTGCCGTTATCACATACTATGATATGACGTACTAGATGCTTTGGTATATCATTTATTACTTTTGCGATGGATTTTTCTTCATTGATCGCAGGTATCAGTACATCAATTGTTGCTTTGTTACTCAAAAATGACTCATATTTGTTTCGGAAACGAAGATATCCTTTATTTTTTAGTACAAATGTATTCTATCTTACATAACACACCTTTTGTGTAAACGTTCTAAATATAACTATGTCGCTTTTAAATCACATCCGTACCCTTTTCATGATTTCCTTGGGCTTGATTTTCTTGCTTTCTGCGTGCCTTGACGAATCTATAAGCTCAGACCCCTCTGACATTATTACTTTTTCCAGCGATACCATTCGATTTGATACCGTTTTTACTTCGATAGGATCGGCCACTAGATCCTTTAGAATCATCAATCCCAACCCGCAAGACATTCAAATCGAATCCCTTTGGCTTGAAACCGATGCTGCTAGCATGTTCCGACTCAATGTAGATGGACTATCCGGCGAGCGATTTGAAAATATTCGCATTCCTGCTCTTGATTCTATTTGGGTTTTTGCAGAGGTAACAGTCGATCCCGATCAAGATCTATCCGTAAGCCCCTTCGTCATAGAAGATTATATCAAAATGACCTTGAATACTAAGGAATACAGAGTACTACTTCAGGCCTTCGGTCAAAATGCCAACTATATCACGCCTCAGTCGTCCAAAGGAAAAATTTCGCTACTTAGTTGTGACTTGGGATCGATTACTTGGAACGATCCTAAGCCCTATGTTATCTTTGGAGTGCTTGTAATTAATGAATGCAGTCTGATACTACCTCCCGGCACTCGCATTTATGTGCATGGAGGCATTGTAAAAGAAAACATTGACGAACAAACAATTATTAGAAATGATGGAATCATCCTTGTAGGCCCTTCCGGGAAAATTTTGGCTCAAGGCACGCAAGACAAGCCAGTAACCATACAAGGTGACCGACTCGAACAAGCATTTGAAGATGTGCCGGGACAGTGGGGCGGCATCCTCCTCAATCCGGGCAGTCGGGGCAATCGTCTTCAGTACACCACTATCAAAAATTCTATTGTGGGCATTTTGGTTGATTCTACTGCTCAAGTGGATATGGATTTTTGTCGGATATATAATACCGCCGGATCAGGACTCATAGGTAGATATGCTGATATTAATATGGATAACAGTCTGATCTACAACAACAATATCAATAGCCTTAGAGTAGTTTTAGGAGGAAACTACCGTTTTAGACACTGTAGTTTTGCTAACTACCAAAACAGTGAGCAGGCAGTTGTACTCGCCAACTTTGTCCGTCTTAATGATGACGAAATGACTCCCGTCATCAAGCCACTTCAGGTACGCTTTGTCAACTGTGCTATCACAGGCAATAATAATGATGAAATCATCCTCGCAGATATCACTGAAGGACAAAATAGTTTTTTTGACTACTATTTTGATCACTGCGCTCTACAAATCGACGAATTGACAGATGCTGCTTTGTATGCTGATCTGCTTACAGACCAATGTAACAATTGTATTGTTATCCGGCGTGATGATACGCTATTTAGAGATATTGACCGCCAGGATTATCATCCGGATAGCTTGAGCATATTAGAAAACAGGGCGCGCTACTTACCGGATCTTCCTACTGATCTTGATGGTGTATGGAGGTCAAATGAAGATTCTGATATCGGATGTTATGAATTCGTCCCGAGCCAATAGCTAAACGGAAACTTTGAAGACTACCAATATCTACCTATTCGATATTACATAATGCGTGTACATTAGTAAAGTGTAGAAGAGTTGTCTTCGTCAGAAATTAAAATCGATCTATTCCGGAGCTTTCCACTATAGTAAAGGCTATTTAATCCGGGCAAGAAGATGTACTGTAAGACTTTTGCTCGATGCTTAGGATATATATTATATAATAGGTGTTGAGATATAGCAGAAGATTCTTTTTTTAATCAGATC